>NZ_PJMS01000001.1:2709583-3019166 GCF_002846555.1 Aquimarina sp. MAR_2010_214 | reverse complement strand
TCTAATATCATTAGCTTTCTTAATTAGTGCTTATAAAAACAACATACAAAAGAAAAGACTTAACAATGACCTAATTGACAAAAACAAGGAGTTAATAAGTGCCAAAGAAACTGCAGAGCAAGTATCTACTTTAAAATCCCAGTTTATCTCTACTGTAAGTCACGAACTTAGAACACCGCTCTATGGTGTAATTGGTCTTACCTCTTTATTAATGGAAGATCCTGATAAAAAGAAAACCAATGAATATCTAGAGTCTTTAAAATTTTCTGGTGATTATCTTTTGGCCTTAATCAATGATGTTCTACAATTGAGTAAAATAGAAACCAATGAAGTTAAACTCGAAAAGGTTTCTTTTGACATAAGAACACTAATAGAAGGAATTGTTAACTCTCTTCATACCAAACAAAAAAGTAACAACAATACTGTTCATATTGATATAGACAAAAAAATAAATACTACTTTACTAGGAGATTCGGTAAGGCTATCACAAATATTGATCAACCTGATAGGTAATGCTCTTAAATTTACCAAAGATGGGAATATATGGGTTAGTGTTAAATGTATTGATAGCAAGGATGACAACTACGGTTTACGTTTCATTGTTAGAGATGACGGAATAGGAATACCTAAAAATAAGCAACAAACAATTTTTGACAATTTTGCTCAGGTAAAGAACGAAAATCAAGAATATGAAGGTACTGGATTAGGGTTAGCAATTGTTAAAAAACTAATTCATCTTCATGATAGTGAAATTCATATAAAGAGTAAAGAAAATAAGGGATCTGAATTCTATTTTGATCTATATTATGAAAAAGCTGTAAAAGAACAAGAGATTTTATTAAAGACAGGAGAAAATTTAAGTATCGGGACAAGTAATTTCTATGTTCTTATTGTAGATGACAATAAAATAAATCAAATTGTTACTCAAAACATTCTAAAAAAGAAAGGATATACCTGTAATATTGCAAACAATGGAATGGATGCAATCAAAATGTTAAAAAATGAAAAGTTTGATTTGGTATTAATGGACATAAATATGCCTGAAATGAATGGCCTAGAAGCTACCAAAGTAGTACGAACTTTTAATCCCAATATCCCAATTATAGCATTAACAGCTGTTGAAGAAGGAGAAATAAGAAACCAAGCTTTATCAGTAGGCATGAATGATGTAATCATTAAACCATATGACACCCAGCAATTCTTCCAGACAATAATGAGAAACATCTCAAAAGTAAAAATGATATAGCCTAGTTAAAAAAGGCGAAACGAAATCTGCAATATCTAGTCATTTAATCTGTTAAATCTTATTTGATTTCTTCTGAAAATCTTAATTTAGATGCGATAACTATAAGATTTACTGCATTCACTATGGACACAAAAAACATGGGGTTTAATACCATCTGCACTCACCTTGGCGAAATCAAAGATGAACAATTTAAAGGAGCTATATCACCGATATATATGTCTACCTCTTATGCTTTTGAAGATGTAGATGTAAAACGTTATCCGAGATATTTTAATACTCCCAATCAAGAAGCATTATGCAAAAAAATAGCTAAACTTGAAAAAGGAGAATCTTCTCTGATTTTTGGTAGCGGTATGGCAGCAATAAGCACTACACTATTTGCATTTTTGCAAAAAGGAGATCATATTGTTTTGCAACGTACACTCTATGGAGGAACTGCTAACCTTATCAATGAAGAGTTTGAAAAACACGGCATAGAATTTTCTTATGTAGATGCTCATACCCCAGAAGGTTTTAAACAAAAAATACAACCCAACACCAAAGTAATTTATATAGAAACTCCTTCTAATCCTTTGCTTACAATTATTGACATTAAACCTATTGCAGCGTTAGCAAAGGAAAATAATATTGTTACTATTATAGACAACACCTTTGCATCTCCTGTAAATCAAAATCCAATTCTATTAGGTATAGATATCGTTATTCACTCTGCTACCAAATATCTGGGAGGTCATAGTGACATCCTTGCAGGAGCTGTCATTTCTACCGAAAAAAATATAGATCAGGTATTTCAGGTTGCTAAGAACTTTGGCGGCAGTTTAAGCGACTTTACGGTATGGATGTTAGAGAGAAGTATAAAAACATTAGGGATTAGAGTACAACGCCAGAATAAGAACGCTCTAAAGCTTGCTAAATGGCTTAAAAAGCATGAAGACATCGCTACAGTCTATTATCCCGGGTTGAAATCGCATCCTGACCATGAAATTGCAAAAAAACAAATGACTGGTTATGGTGGTATGCTATCTTTTGAATTAAAAGAAGGTTTGGATGCCAGTAAGTTTCAAAAAGAATTAAAATTAATTAAAAGTTCTATGAGTCTTGCCGGGGTCGAAAGCACTATGCTATCCCCTACTCTTACCTCACATGCTTTACTTACCGAAGAAGAACGAAATTTACAAGGGATTAAAGATGGATTATTGCGATTTAGCGTAGGTATAGAAGAAAAAGAAGATTTAATGCAAGATATACAACAAGCCATAGAAAAAGTAAAAGTCCCAGAATTAGAACATTAAAATATGAAGTTAGATATTCTAGCCATAGGAGCTCATCCTGATGATGTAGAACTAAGTTGCTCAGGAACCATAGTCAAAGAAGTTAGTAGAGGTAAAAAAGTTGGAATACTGGATCTTACCCGAGGAGAATTAGGAACAAGAGGTACTCCCGAAATTAGAGATCAAGAAGCAAAAAATGCTTCTGAAATCTTAGGAGTTGTCACCCGTGAAAATCTAGGTTTTAGAGATGGGTTTTTCGTAAATGATCAGGATCATCAATTAGAAGTCATAAAAAAGATAAGAAAATATAAACCCGATATTGTACTTTGTAATGCAATTATAGATCGCCATATAGATCATGGCAAAGGAAGTAAGCTAGCTAGTGATTCTTGTTTCTTGTCGGGATTAAAAAAAATTGAAACTACTCTTGATGGTGTGAATCAAGATCCCTGGAGACCAAAACAAGTGTATCACTATATCCAATGGGCTAATATTGAACCCGATTTTGTAGTGGATATTAGTAATTATATTGATAAAAAGATAGAAAGTGTAATGGCATACACCTCGCAATTTTATGATGCCGGTAGTAAAGAGCCTGTTACTCCCATTTCAAGTAAGAATTTTATAGAAAGTGTAAAGTATCGTGCTGCCGATTTAGGACGAATAATAGGTGTACACCATGCTGAAGGCTATACCGTAGAACGCTATGTAGCAGTCGATTCTATTTTTGATTTAATTTAATTCAAAAAAATGTTTGTAGAAAGCTAGAAATACTTTATTTTTGCACCCGAAATTAAATGGTGGTTGTAGCTCAGTTGGTTAGAGCATTGGTTTGTGGTACCAAGGGTCGCGGGTTCGAATCCCGTCTTCCACCCTTAAAATAAAAAAAAGCTCTTTTTCAAGAGCTTTTTTTATTTTTATCATGATACACCTTTTTACGTTAACACCTTATCATTCGCCTTCTTTAGCAGCCCCATCGACTATAATTCTTTCTGTTCTATTTGCTACCTCCCAGGCCGTATAAAATATCAACTTAGCTCTTTTAGTCATAAGCTCATATTCTATTTTATCTGCCGTATCTGTTGGTTTATGATAATCCTCATGTACTCCATTAAAATAAAATATGATAGGAATATTATGTTTTGCAAAATTGTAATGATCACTTCTAAAATAAAATCGGTTTGGATCATTTTTAGCATTATATGTATAATCCAAATCCAATTTAGTATGCTCTGTATTTGCTTTTTCGCTAATATTATGTAATTCTGTACTTAATCGATCACTACCTATCAAGTACACATAGTTATTTTTATCCTCCCCCTCATGTTTCTTATCAATTCTTCCTATCATATCAATATTGAGGTCTGTTACTGTATTTTCTAAAGGAAAAACAGGGTTTTCTGTATAAAACTTTGAACCATACAATCCTTTTTCTTCACCGGTGACATGCAGAAATAAGATAGATCTCTTTGGACCAAATCCATCTTTCTTTGCTTTCATAAATGCATCTGCTATTTCTAATAAACTTACGGTCCCAGAACCATCATCATCGGCCCCATTATGAATATTACCATTTTCATCAGTTCCTACATGATCATAGTGAGCAGAAATTACAACAATCTCATCAGGTTTTTCTGTACCTTCAATAAATGCTAATACATTCTCTGAAGATTTAATACCTCCTCTAAAATAGCTTTCGGGTATTTCCTGATAATAATCATCTCCGCCTAAAGGAGAAGGGATACCCATCCTTTGGTATTGTTTTTTTAAATATTCTGCTGCTTTTTTCTGACCTGGCTCTCCTGTATCACGCCCTTCAAAATCATCACCCGCAAAAACGTAAAGGTAATCTTTTAGTTCTTTGGCCGTAATACTTTCTGCATAAGTTACTGCTGGTAATTCAGTATTCACATTTGTTTGTGAATCGATCTTACGAATATCAGTTTTAGATTTTTGCGAAGTTCCACAGCAATAAACTATAAATGAACTGATTAGTAATAAAGTGTTTTTCATGTAATTATTTAATTATGAACCTACAATATACTCAATTCACCCTATATGTATATGAGAATGTTTTCTTAAAAAAACATTCCTTAAAAATTATTTTAATTTTTTTCTTTTTAGAATTAAAAAAGGTCTTATATTTGCACCCGCATTCAGGGAATACCTGATGAGACTAAACACTGGAGAATTGGCAGAGTGGTCGAATGCGGCAGTCTTGAAAACTGTTGAGGGTCACACCTCCGGGGGTTCGAATCCCTCATTCTCCGCTAAGGATTTACTAAATCCCAAAAAGCCGATAAACATTTTGTTTATCGGCTTTTTACATTTTCTTTAGCATCAAATAATATTATACAATATCAAATAAAAAGTGCAGTATTCGGTGCATAAATTTTTATAATAAAATATGCACCTAATATTTTGCTAATTATTAACAAACAATAGCTTACATATAATTCGCGTTTCTATTTTTTTGTGCTTTTATATGGAACAAAATCCACGTACCAATACGAACTACATTCTTCATCCTATTTTACCCAAGAGGAAATTATACTGATAAAAATGGCAATGCCCCCTATTTATCTGAGAATTACTGTAAATGGTAAACGAAGTGAGTTTAGTATTAAAAGGAAGAGTCTTTTGACTAAATGAAATCCTGAAGAAGGAAAAGTTCGTGGTACTACCACTAGTGTTCGTGAACTAAATAGATATATGGATTTTATTAAAGTTAAGATTCATAAAATACATGAGACATTATCCGACAATCAAGAATTAATAACGGCAGATATTATAAAGAGTATTTATCAAAGTAAAGGAATAAAGTATAAAATGCTCCTTGAAATTTTTCAAAACCATAACGATAAAATAAAACGCTTAGCAGGAAAAGAGTTTGCACCTAGTACAATAGATCGATATAAGACAGCTAAGAAGTACGCTGAAAATTATATTGCAAATGAAGCTCTTTTTACAAAGTGGAGCTTTTCGCGAAATGAAGTGAAATATGCTGAATCAGTTAAAACATAGTTAATTCAGTTAGCTAAATAATGTTTTTTGTATATTTGTTAACCAAATGGTTAAACCATATAGTTGATATGAAAAAAACAAAAGATGAAAATACCGAAGAACAAATACTTGACGCTGCAAAAAATATATTTCAAGCTAAAGGAATGGATGGAGCTAGAATGCAAGAAATAGCCGACAAAGCTGGCATCAATAAAGCCATGCTACATTATTATTACAGAAGTAAACAATTGCTTTTCGAAGCGGTATTTAAAAATGCTTTCTCATTATTAGCACCTCAATTAAATGCAATTTTAAATGACGACTCATCTATTGAGGAAAAAATAACAAATTTCACCACAAACTATATTTCATTCATTATTAAGCACCCATATTTACCAAATTTTATCATCCAAGAACTTAATAGGAATCCAGACTTCATTTTAAAATTAATGGACAATAAAGGCTTTCCCAATCTTGATAAATTCAAAAAACAGGTAAATGAGGAAATTAATAAAGGTATTATAAAACCCATAAGTGCAAAACAATTATTCATTAACATTTTAGCACTTAATATTTTTCCATTTGTTGCCAAACCTTTAATCATGGCTTTTACAAATACAGATGATAAAAACTATAAACAACTTATGGAAGACCGTAAAACGGAAATTTCCAATTTTATCATCAATTCTATAAAGAACACATAAAATGAAATGCTTAATAATCATTCTTATAACTATAATAGCACTTCCTAGTATGGCGCAACAAAGCATCACATTAGAAGAGTGTTATGATTTGGCGACTGTAAATTATCCTTTGGCAAAACAAAACCAATTGTTGGAATCACAAAACCAATTGGATAATGCGGTTATATCTACTGCCAAATTACCGCAGTTGAGTTTCGATGCACAAGCAACTTATCAATCTGATGTAATTGAGGTTCCTATTCCAAATTCTAACATAGAATCTTTAAACAAAGATCAATATCGTGCTACACTTTCTGTAAATCAATTGATTTATAATGGAGGGTTAACAGATGCTTCGTTAAAGGTTAAATCTGCTCAGTTAAAAACAAAGCAAAAACAAGTTGAGGTCAGTTTGTATCAGTTAAAACAGCAAATCAACCAGCTATATTTTTCTATTCTATTATCCCAAGAATCCGAACTGTTATTAAACGCTAAACAAGCACAATTACAAGCCAAACATAAAGAAGTAAAATCTGGTATTAAGTATGGGGTTATTTTACCCTCTTCGGATAAAATTTTAGAAGTCGAATTATTAAAAATAAGTCAGCAGTTTCAAGAATTAGAAAGTAATAAAACAGTACTTATTCAAACACTTTCAAGTTTAATAAGTCAGCCATTGGACACATCTACTCTTTTTCAAAACCCACTTATAGAAATACAATTACAAACAGAATTAACTAGACCTGAATTGGAATTATTTCAGCTTAAAAAAGAAGAAATTGATAATTCAGAAAGCTTATTGTCTAAGCAAAACTCACCTAAACTACTAGGGTTTGCAATTGGTGGTTACGGTAATCCAGGTTTGAACATGCTCGATAATTCATTTCAAACTTTTTATACGGTTGGCATTAAATTGAATTGGAATGTGTTCGACTGGAATTCCAACAAAAAACAACGCCAATCCTTATGCATCAATAAAGACATCGTTAATACTGAAACCGCAACCTTCAAACTGAATATCAACATCGAGTTGAACCAGCAACAAAAAGAAATCGATAAAATTGAAGGCCTTATTACTTCCGATTTTGAGATTATTAATCTTAGGAAAGACGTATTACAAACTGCCGATTCGCAACTTAAAAATGGTGTGATTACTTCATCTGCATATATTACAGAACTCACCAATTTATATGAAGACGAAAACACATTGGTAAAACATAAAATTCAATTGCAACTCGCAAAAGCAAATTACAATATCATTAAAGGCCAATAAAAAGACAGATGAAAAACTACACATACATATTAGGATTAAGCATCATAGCAACAAGTTTTTTTTCCTGCGAAAACGATAATGGAAAAGCAGATGGCTATGGCAATTTTGAAGCTACCGAAATAATCATTTCAGCTGAAAATAACGGAAAACTTATGCAGTTTGATGTTAACGAAGGTAATGTGCTTCAAAAAGACCAGTTCATAGGTTATATTGATACCATTCCATTTGCATTAAAGCGTGAGCAATTGCAAGTCTCTAAAGCTGTAATTAGTTCGAAATCTAAAGGTGTACTCTCTCAAATAGCTGTATTAAACTCCAAATTAAAAACAGCAAACACCAACAAAACACGAGTTGAAAATCTTATTAAAGACAATGCAGGAACGCAAAAACAATTAGATGATGTTACTGGAGAAATGGATGTTATTAAAAATCAGATTCGTAGCGTAGAAATCCAAAATGCACCAGTTGTAAATGAATTGAAAGCAATAGATGTACAGCTAAAACAAATTGATGACCAAATTGAAAAAAGTAAAATCACAAATCCTGTAAACGGAACTGTTTTAACCAAATATGCAGAAGCCAATGAAATTACCGCTTTTGGGAAACCACTCTATAAAATTGCTGATTTAAGCACTATGCAACTACGCGTATATGTGAGTGAAATGCAATTAGCTAATATAAAAATAGGACAAGAAGTTACTGTGAAAATTGATGATATAGATACTATGAAATCTTATAGAGGTACTATAAGCTGGATTGCTTCGGAAGCAGAATTCACACCAAAAATCATTCAAACCAAAGAAGAGCGTGTTGCTCTGGTTTATGCAGCGAAAATTGACGTAGAAAACGATGGTAGCCTAAAAATAGGAATGCCGGCAGAATTATGGCTAAACAATTCTGAAAACAACAATAACTAAAAATAAAAACTATGAAACATTTAATTTTCACATTGAGTTTATTGGCTTTCGTAAGCTGTAAAGACAACAAACAGGAAAGAACAAAAACAGAGGTTGTTGATCAATCCGTTGATACCGAAAAAGAACATCATAATGAAGAAACTTCAAACCTATATGAGAATACTTGGATTAACAACATTAAATTGAATAATGGTAATAAGTGGCAAGCCAATACAGAGACGAACGAAGGCATACTAAAAATGCAAAACAGTATTAAAACTCAAACGACTAGTACATTAGAAGACTATTACAAATTGGCAGATCAACTTAATAATGACAAAAACTATGTCATTAAAAACTGCACAATGAAAGGTGCTTCACACGATAATTTACATGTTTGGCTCTTACCTTTAATGGAAAAAATTGAAGCACTTTCTGAGATTAAAACAATTACAGGTGCTTCAAAATTAAAACACAGTATTGAGGAAAATATCAATGCGTATTCAGAGTATTTTCAATAGATGAGTATTACAGTTGCTAACATATCAAAATCCTATAAAAAGGTAAAAGCCTTACAGAACATTTCTTTTGACGTAAATGAAGGGGAACTCTTTGGACTCATTGGTCCTGATGGTGCAGGTAAAACAACGCTGTTTAGAATTTTAACCACACTTTTAATTGCTAATGAAGGTACTGCAACGGTTGCAGGTTTTGATATCATTGCAGATTACAAAAGTATTCGGAATAGTGTTGGTTATATGCCAGGGAAATTTTCGCTTTATCAAGATTTAACTGTGGAGGAGAATTTGAATTTCTTCGCTACCATTTTTGGGACAACCATCGAAGAAAACTACGAGTTAATAAAAGATATCTATGTACAGATAGAACCATTTAAATATCGTAGATCCGGTAAGCTGTCTGGTGGAATGAAGCAAAAACTAGCATTAAGCTGTGCCTTAATTCATAAACCGAAAGTGTTGTTTTTGGACGAACCTACTACTGGAGTAGATCCAGTTTCTAGGAAGGAGTTTTGGGAAATGCTAAAACGCCTGCAACAAAAAGGTATCACCATTTTGGTTTCTACACCTTATATGGACGAGGCAGAACTTTGTGACAGGATTGCACTCATCCAAGATGGTAAAATCCTTGAGATTGAAACTCCTGAAGCTATTGTAAAACATTATCCAAAACCTATTTACAATGTACGTGCAAATAATATGTATCAGCTGATTAATAATCTAAATGAATATGAACACAATCATAGCGTGTACCCCTTTGGCGAGTTTGTGCATTATACCGACAATAGAACAGATTTTAATCCAAAGGACTTAGAAGGGTATTTAAAATCTCAAAATTTGTCCAACATAGAAATTAAAAAAACAAAAGCAACTATTGAAGACACCTTTATGGAATTAGCAAAATCATGAATAATAATAAAGTCATACAAGTAAAAAGATTGACCAAAATGTTTGGTGATTTCACAGCAGTAAATGCTATCACTTTCGATGTTGAAAAAGGGGAGGTATTTGGATTTTTGGGTGCGAATGGTGCCGGAAAAACCACAGCTATGAAAATGCTAATTGGCATTTCTAATCCAACATCTGGAGCTGCCAGTGTAGCAGGATTTGATGTATTTACGCATGCAGAAGACATCAAGAAGAATATTGGTTATATGAGTCAAAAATTTGCATTGTATGACGATTTAACGGTTAAAGAAAATATTATATTTTTTGGAGGAATTTATGGTTTGTCGAGAAGAAAGATAAAAGAAAAATCGGAGGCGTTGATTCAAGAATTAGGATTGGAGAAAGTAGCTAATAAACTAGTTGGTGCTTTACCCTTAGGCTGGAAACAAAAACTATCCTTTTCTGTGTCTTTAATACACGACCCTAAAATTGTGTTTCTGGATGAACCCACAGGAGGTGTGGATCCAATTACCAGACGTCAGTTTTGGGAGCTTATTTACAAAGCAGCTAACCAAGGAACAACCGTTTTTGTAACCACTCATTATATGGATGAAGCCGAATATTGTGATCGAGTTTCTATTATGGTTAATGGAAAAATAGAAGCTTTAGACACACCAAAAAAACTTAAAGAGCAGTTTCAGGCAGTGAATATGAACGATGTGTTTTTAAAATTAGCGAGAGGATGAAACGTTTTATAGGCTTCATAAAAAAAGAATTCTATCATATCTTTAGAGATAGACGTTCGCTGTTTATCCTTTTCGGAATGCCTATTGCACAAATTTTGCTGTTCGGATTTGCTATTACCAATGAAATTAATAATGTTGATATAGCTATTTTAGATCACTCGAAAGATACTACAACACAAGAAATTATCAATAAAATTTCGGCGTCCAAATATTTCAGCATCAAACAGGTAATTCAACGTGAGGCAGATATTGCTTCGGTTTTTCAAAAAGGACGGGTTAAGGCTGTTTTAAATTTTGAAAAAGATTTCAGTAAAAACTTCATTAAAGAACACAAAGCAACAGTTCAAATTATAACAGATGCCACAGATCCAAATACAGCAAATACCATAAGTAATTATGTAAATGCCATCCTCCAGCAATATCAAAAAGAACAGAACAAAAATGTAACAATAGTATATCAAATAGTACCTGAAACACGCATGGTTTACAATTCAGAATTAAAAAGCGTCTATATGTTCGTTCCTGGTGTTATGACGATTATTTTGATGTTGGTTTCAGCTATGATGACGTCCATTTCCATTACACGAGAGAAAGAATTAGGGACAATGGAAATCCTTTTGGTATCGCCTTTAAAACCATTTCAGGTTATCATTGGAAAAGTCTTTCCATATATTTTCCTGTCTATCATTAATGCCATGGTCATTGTTATGTTGAGTATTTTCATATTTAATATGCCCGTCCAAGGCAGCTTGTTATTATTAGGTTTAGAAAGTGTTCTGTTTATAATAAGTGCTTTGGCTTTAGGTATATTAATCTCAACCATTTCAGCTACACAACAAACTGCAATGATGATTTCTTTAATGGGACTTATGCTTCCAGTGATTTTATTGTCCGGTTTTATTTTTCCAATTTCAAGTATGCCTTTACCGCTTCAAGTTATCAGTAATATTATTCCAGCCAAATGGTTCATCATCATCATTAAAGGCATTATGCTTAAAGGTGTAGGACTACAATTTATATGGAAAGAATCTCTGATTTTATTAGGAATGACCGTGTTTTTTATTGCCCTGAGTGTAAAGAAATATAAAATCCGATTGGAGTAATGAAAACGATTCTTTACATCATACAAAAAGAGTTCAAGCAGATCTTTAGAAATAAGGGGATGCTTCCTATTATTTTTGTGTTACCACTACTCCAACTTATCATTTTATCTAATGCCGCCACTTTTGAGGTTCAGCATATCAAATTTGGGTTTATCAATAATGACCATTCATCAACATCCAGAGATTTAATTGAAAAATTTAATGCTTCAACCTATTTTGATGTATTAACAGATTTCCCTTCGGAAGCATTAGCAAGTGCAGCTATGCTTAAAGGTGAAGTTGATGTTGTGTTAGAAATTCCACAATATTTTGAACGCGATTTGCAAAAAGAAAAGCGCATCAATTTAGGCGTCACCATCAATGCCATAGATGGTGCAGCGGCTGGTGTTGAAAATGTATATGTATCTCAGATTGTTCAACATTTTAATCAACATTTAAAAGTCGATTTATTACAACCAACAGACAAACAAGTACAGCCTGTAAATATTGATATCATTCCACTGTTTTGGTATAACGAGACTTTGAATTATAAAACATTTATGGTTCCTGGAATCTTGGTCTTGTTAGTAACTATGATTACACTATTTCTTTCAGGAATGAATATTGTTCGCGAAAAAGAAATCGGCACTTTAGAGCAAATCAATGTCACGCCAATAAAGAAAAGTCAGTTCATTATTGGAAAACTCTTTCCATTTTGGGCACTAGGAATGGGCTTGTTAACCATAGGGTTAATAATAGCCAAACTCATTTTTGATGTCCCGATGGTCGGTAGTTTACCTCTGATGTATTTATATACCTCAATTTATATTTTAGTGGTTTTAGGGATCGGTTTATTTATTTCAAATTTTACAGAGACACAGCAGCAAGCCATGTTCATCGCTTGGTTTTTTACCGTTATTTTCATTTTAATGAGTGGCTTGTTTACACCAATTGAAAGCATGCCTAAATGGGCTCAAATACTTACAGAGTTTAATCCAATAAAATACTTTGTAGAAGTGATGCGTATGGTGATGCTTAAAGGTTCTGATTTCATGGATATTCTTCCGCAGCTATCAAAAACACTATTTTATGCAATTATAATGAACGGTCTAGCGGTTTGGAGCTATAAAAAAACAACCTAAAAATATCACGCATGAAGACTAATAAAAAAATAAAGCTATCTAAAAATGAATCTTTATTTGTTAGAGGCCCTCTATCGCGTTTTAAAGAATTATCCTTTGCTTTTAAAGTGTTTTTCAACTTTATTAAAGCCTTCAGAAAAATGCATTTTATTGGTCCTTGTGTTACTGTTTTTGGATCTGCAAGATTCACTAAAGATTCTGACCATTATAAAAATGCCGAAAAAATAGGTGCTGCTTTGGCAAAAACTGGATTTACAGTGATGACTGGTGGTGGTCCAGGTATTATGGAAGCCGCCAACAAAGGTGCTTTTGAAGCAGGTGGACATTCGGTTGGCTGTAATATTATTCTACCTTTCGAGCAAAAACCAAATCCATATCTAAATAAATGGATTAACATTCCGTACTTCTTTTTGCGCAAAGTGATTCTCGTAAAATATTCGTATGCCTTTGTAGTAATGCCAGGAGGTATTGGCACTCTAGACGAGTTGTTTGAAGCATTAACATTAATTCAAACTAAAGTTATTCAAGATTTTCCAGTTGTTATTTTCGATTCGGAATATCATAAGGAATTGTGCGAACATATTCAATTAATGGCTGAAAATGAAAGCATCAGTCCAGAAGACATGAAACTGCTATTTGTAACCGATTCTGTAGAAGATTTAATCATGCATGTTGAATCGCATTCAATCAAAAAATTCAAACTAGTAAAAACACAAGTCAAACCAAAATGGTGGCTTGGTGAACAAAATAATACACCCTAATGAATGAAAACGAAATCTATAAAAAAGCTTTTGCCTTATTAAAAAAACATAACAGAATATCTGCTTCTCGCTATAGTCTAAAACGTGCTCTGTTCAATTTGGGTCCAACAGGTTATCCTTTTGAGAGATTGGTTGGTGCTTTATTAAAAGAAAAAGGATTTAAAACTAAAGTAAGTGTTATTCTAAACGGTGAATGTGTTACTCACGAAATTGATGTATTGGCAGAAAAAGATGGAAATGTATATGCCATAGAATGCAAATTTCATTCTGATATCAAAGCTACGAGTAATGTAAAAGTACCATTGTATATTAATTCCAGGTTTTTAGACATTCAAAAAGAATGGAATACCGATTCTAATAATTCAACACATTTAAAACAAGGCTGGTTAGTTACTAACACTAGATTTACAACGGATGCTGTTAACTATGGTAAATGTGTTAGATTAACCCTTTTGAGTTGGGATTACCCTAAAAACAATGGGCTGAAAGCAAACATAGACACATATGCATTATATCCGGTAACTGCCTTAACAACACTTACAAAAAAAGAAAAACACATTGCTTATTCAACAAGATGTAATTTTAATTAAAGAACTGAAGAGTGCCTATACTATGATGAAGAACATTGGGCTATCGAAAGTCAAGATTCAGCATGTTTTAGATGAAGTAGAAACACTGTGTCAATTATAATGATACGGTTAAAAAAATTATAGAGTTAAGTAATCAAGTGTTTAGCCATGAATTAAAAAAACTCTCGAAACACCTTTATTTACAAAGCCTCTGATATTGTCCGGTATTTTGTCCACCCTTATTTTTATACTTTAACATCTTTGTTGTTTATTTTAGACAGACAATTCAATCAAGTATATTTTAATTTCATTAATTATGAAAACTACTATTTTGACAATTCCTTATTATCGCACCATTATGATCAAATATTTTAGTAGTATTACAAGACACGTAGTTTCCTCATTTTGATTTACCGTGTTTTTACGTTATTATTTCTAATCAAAATTTGACAATTTTGATATATGAATTGAAACAAACAACTTTTTAAAAGTATTTTTAATCTTAAACCTAAAAATATTCTTCATTTACAAAACCAACTTAAGCACAAAACAATGAAAAAAACCCCTAAAACCATATTTCAACAATCCGCCATCAGTTCATAAGAACATTCAAATCTAGTACTGTATTTATTAATCAGATGTAATAATCCTGTCAAACGAAAAACAGGTTTTTTATAATTACATATTACCCCTATCAGTACCTCTGAAAATAAATATTCTTGATGTCATTATTACTGAAAGAGATCAGTACACGTATAACAATTTCTATAATAAGATCTTAAAAAATTATAAACAACCAAAAATAATTTCACAAATAATCTAAAAACTAAAATCATGGCAAAAAAAAACGAAGCAATTCTAAAATCTAGTAAAGAAATAAAAATCACAGAGATTAAAAGTCTTAGTAATAAAAATAAAGCAATTACTATCAAAGAATACAAAGATGAACTTGAGAAATTCAATAAATATGAGGGGAAATTTCATAATACTATTGAAATTGACAATGCAGCTGAAGCTTTATGGAAAAATTTCGAAGAAAAAGACAACATTCAAGTGACTTGGTCAGAAGGTGAAGGAGAAAATAAAAAAACTAAGTACAGAGCAGTTGGAGGAACTATCAACAAAAAAGGTAATAAAATAGAAATCAGTGGATTAAAAGATGTTTCTAAATTCTCGATTGGTTTTAATGGAAAGATAGCAATAGGCCCCGAAGGTGGTGATGCTGATGCTGCTTTATTAAGTGTAAGAATCGATGACTTTGTCACAGAAGAAAACCCTAAAGGTGATTCTATCATAAACTTTAGTGATACCACGGGTGGAACTGAAGGAAGTGAAATAAACTTAAAAGTATTATTAGAGTGGATTAAAGGAAAAACAGGAGACCAATCGGTTGAGCTTCCTAGTATACCAGGTGATAAAGAGCCTAAAGACTTTATTATCGAATTTAAAAAGTTTTATTTTAATATGACTCAAAAAACTTTTGATTTCAATATACAATCAAAAGAAGGAAAAGAAATTACAATAGGCGATTTTACAATCAAAAAAGTTGGTTTTCGTGTTACAAATGTACCGGTACTACCAGAACCAAAAACTCCATCAATCAAAAGCTAAAAAACTGGTTTTCAAAATCACCATATAGCCAAATACTACAAAATACGGAGGCACCACAGTATTTTAAGGAATGTAATAATCTAAACAACTATCGATCATCCAAAGGACATATTAACAATGACAGAAACAAAACCATTATTAGTAGAAGTTACCGGAAACACGGAGTTGAAATTAGGTTCAGGAAGGTCCATAAACTCTAGAATTACTATTGGATATAGAAAATTCGATGGTAAAAATTGCTTATTTTCCTCCTTCATCTTTCCTGAAGATGAGGGAATCAAAATAGGCGATCTAATATTGGTATTTACAAGAAAAAACATTGATTATATACCTAAAGTATTACAAGATGTTTCTTTCAAAAAATTTTCTATTAATTACACTTCGGGTAGTATAAATGACGCAGATGGACTAGTCATCAAGTTTGATTGCAATATTAAAATAAATGATAAAATTTTCCCCGCTTCCATTACTATTAATTATAATGAAAAAGCTGAGGGTGGAGTTTTATTTTCATTTAGTGGTATTCTTACAATAGATAAGCTTCAATTTAGTCTTAACTTCATTAAAAAAGGTAAAAAATCATGGTACATGTTTGCAAATTACCTTAACGATGGCAAAACTAAGATTGATTATAAAAACATAATTTCGAAATTTTTAGGAGATGAAGCAATTAAAAAAATACCGGAACTTTCCTTAGAACTTGATGAATGTACAGCTTTTATATTTTATGAAAAATCTCATGATAATCCAAAACTTCTTTTTGGTATGGGTGCTGGTCTGGATATGGATCTTACTAATCTTCCAATGGCTGGCCCCATCTTGTCTGAGAGTAAAGCTTTTGCTTTTGAAGAAGCACTAGCTATATATAATAAAGGGTTTGTACAAAAAGATTTTAACGATGATGTATTAAAAAGATTAAAAAACTCAAAACTATCTGAACTACTTTCTAAAATAGAAATTACTATAGGCGCACAGATTTCTATGAAGTTACGTGTTAATGATACTGTTATATATCAAACACTTAATACTAATATTTCTCAAAAAAACTCTGAAGAAGATACAGTTCAACAGCAGTTGGGCGAAATCACAAAACAATCAATTCTTAAACCCCTTGATACAGCTGCTCTTTCTAATGCAAAGTGGAAAAAAATAAACAAAAAAATAGGACCTGTAAGTATTCAGCAACTAGGTTTTGTATTCCATAACGGCAGAGTAATAATGTTACTAGATGCCGGGTTAGAAATGGCAGGGATGGGTATACAACTTTTAGGTTTTGGCTTAAGTTTTCAGTTAAAATGGCCACCTTCTAATGTTCAATTTCACCTCAGAGGCATTGGTCTTTCATATCAAGCTCCTCCCATTGATATCTCTGGGATGTTTTTACACTCTACAGAAAATGGAACTGACATATTTAATGGAGGCGCAGTTATTAAACTAAAACGATTTACAATTTCTGCAATAGGGTCCTATGCAAAAGCGGGTGATCAAACGTCTCTATTTATCTATGGTGTACATAGCGGTCCCATTGGTGGTCCTGCGTTCTTTTTTGTTACTGGAGTTGCCGCGGGGTTTGGATACAACCGCAAAGTTAATATTCCTTCTTTAGATGAAATTCATAATTATCCTTTAGTAGCTTTGGCGATGAATCCCAAAAACGATAAGGGATTACCAAAAATTCTAAATTCGCTTGATACTCCAATGAAAAACGGGAAAAAACCCGTAGAAATATCTGCAGGTGATTATTGGATGGCAGTAGGAATCAAATTTACCTCCTTTAAAATCATAGAATCCTTTGTATTACTTACGGTTAATTTTGGAACCAAAATGGAGTTTGCCTTGATTGGACTTTCTAAACTCCGCTGGCCAGATGCATCAAAAGGAAAGCCTATTGCCTATGTAGAGCTTCAAATTCGTGCACAATTTGGACCTGACAGTGATGTTATTGCCGTAGAGTCGGTTATAACTCCAAACTCATATATACTTTCAAAAGACTGTACATTATCAGGAGGCTTCGCTTTTTACACATGGATCAAAGGTAAAAATGAAGGAGATTTTGTAATTACATTAGGAGGATATCATCCCAGATTTAGAAAACCAGACCACTACCCTACTGTACCCCGACTAGCATTAAGTTGGCGTATTAATAGTGAGTTACAAATTAAAGGACAGATGTACTACGCCCTTACCTCTTCTTCGGTTATGGCAGGAGGTAGATGGGAAATATTATACAAAACCTCTATCGTTAAGGTCACCATTACAATTTGGGCAGATATGCTAATTAACTGGGCTCCTTTCTATTATGAAATAAGCATTGGTATTACACTAAGAATAGAAGCACGTATCAAAATTTTGGGAATACCTATTTATTTCAATTTTGAGATGGGAGCACGATTAAACATTTGGGGTCCCGATTTTTCTGGAAAGGCATATATAGATTGGTCTATATTTTCATTCACCATACGTTTTGGAGCAATCCAAAAACCTACTCCCAAAAAGTTAGAATGGAAAGAGTTTGCCAAAAGTTTTATTCCTCAAAAAAATACTGGTGGCGAACTCGACCCTATTAATATCTCAATCAATAATGGCCTGATCGCCACAAAAGGAAACGATAAAACTCCTATTATTAATCCACTTCAATTATCAATAACTATTGATTCTTTTATTCCTGTTACTAGATTAATATTTAATAAAGATGATGATAATAATGATTATGAAATTGACAGTAAGACCAGTTTAATAACAGGAAACCAAAAGAGTTTTTATGAGAATAGAAATAAAGGAATAGGTATTAGGCCTTGTGATTACAAAATAGGTGCGGTAGATTTTATTATGGAGGTGTCTGTAAAGAAGATGGGGGAACACGTACATAACATGTCTATAACCTGCATAGCAAAACAGCTTCCTGAAGCACTTTGGGGAGATGGAAAATCAAATTTAAATAATGCAAATCCTGGTGCTCCAAAAATGATCTCGGATGTACTTACCGGATTATTGATGCAACCACCTCCTTTACCAAAGGTAGCCGAGCAAAAACCATACGATTTTTCTAGACTATTTGATGAGAAATCAAAATCATTGTGTTGGAAATTTAAGCTAGCCAAAGGTGCTAATGCTTATGATGCCAATAAGGTTTTTGAATATTATCACTTAAATGAAGATGGAACTCGAGAACATAAAAAAGGAATCCTAACCGAAACATATAACAATTCATCAGTTACAGAAAAGCGCAAAAAGATACTTGAAGAATTAGATGATTTTGGTATTAGCATACCAGAAAAGGAAGAGAAAATGATAGAAAACATCATGTTAAACGGTAAAACTTACTTTAAAGGAACCCCTATCATATGCGGTATTGGTCAAATACCTAAATACACTCTAAATGTAAAAAATGGATAATAATCTAAAAATAGAAAAAACCAAAATTATTCAATGTTGTGTACCTCCTCTAGTATCTGGTAATTATAGTGTTGATGTAAAACAAAAGGTGTCTATAAAAAATGGTTCTAACAAGGAGACCATTAATAAAACCTTTAATTTTGCTGTTGATGCAGCTAGATTTTCTCTCAATCCTACTGATATCTATTCTGTACACCCTCCTGCAAACCAATATGGAAATTATACAGAGTTATTACCGCATGTAGTATTTACCCGAAGAACATTACCCTGGGAAAGAACCATAGATGGAAAAATACCCGAATATCTAAAGAAAGAAAAAACAAGTGCACAAAAAAACCCACCAGTTCCCTGGATGGCATTACTCCTTTTTGATGAGGATGAAATGAAGGATATCACGATTAGTAACAATATCTTATCTGACGTTATTCAACCAAAAAAAGAGGATCTTATAATTCAACCAAAAATCTATCCAAAAGCCTATGACTCCTCCCCTACCAAAAAAGTTTTAAAATTACAGGATTGGGAAAATGAAGACGATACGTGTCTTACTATTGATATTACTTGGGAGCAATTTAAAAAATATGCTCCTTCTAAGAAGAGCCTTCCTTATACAGCACATGCCAAAGAAGTAGAAATCCTTCATAAAGATCAAGAAGGAATTACAGATTTAAATGAAGATGGAGAAGGTGTTTTTGCTGTAGTAGTTGGTAATAGGTTACCTACTCCTAGTAAATCTCATACAGCTATACTTATTTCCTTAGAAGGTCATCAAGAGCTTTTAGAAAAAGATAATATAAAGGAAAAAAAAGTAAGGCTTGTCGTATTGGCTCATTGGAATTTTACAAACTCTGGAGAAACTACTTTTTCTCAATTAGTAGAGAATTTAGGTGTAAAAAGCATGAAAATCGAAAAGGATGAGAGTACAGATAAGGTAAAGGATTTCTTTGAAGACGGATATATGCCTTTAGAACATTTAACTCGTTCTGGAGCAACGATCATATCCTGGTATCATGGGCCTTTTCTTCCAAAATTCTTTCCTTACACTTCAGAAAACAACACTTTTATTTCCTCAGATACAGCATTAAGATATGATAAAGAAACAGGTTTTTTTGATATTTCATTTGCAGCAGCCTGGCAGCTTGGTCGCATGCTAGCATTACAAAATCAGGGATTCTCTAATGCTATGCTTACTTTGGTTACACAGCAAAAAAAGCAACAGATATATGCTGAAAAAGAAGATTTTTTCAAAAAAATACTAGAGCATAAAGATGAAAGTACAAAAACACCAATTGTTCCTAAAGAAATGGCAGTTAATTATCTGGCAAAAAAAATTGGCGTAGAAATAGTTAAACCTAAGACGGTGTTACAACAAGCAAAGCTAGATAATAAACCACAAGAGATAACTGATTTTTTAGGAGAATTATATAAGCTAAAAGGGGTTCCTTTTTCTTATTTAATACCTCATGAAAAGTACTTAATAAAAGAAGGTAACCTTTCTTCTGAAACACTTTCTCTTTTTTATGTAGATCCTTATTGGGTTGAGGCACTATTGGATGGGGCGCTAAGTATAGGGAGAATAAATAACAGAAAAGAGCTACTCACAGAAGCCATGTCTGGTACATTCATTAAGGAATATACTGAACAGATCTTAGAAGAAGTATCAAAAACAGAAGAAGATATAGAAGGTACAGAAGTTAAGAGATTAAATACTACTGGGTTTCTCTTAAGGTCAGATCTCGTTTCGGGTTGGCGTGGCATCGAAATTAAAGCATATGATAATCATAAAAATATATTACCTGCTCTTCGTTTTCAACGAATTGATAAAGACATTTTTCTTGGGGTTTTTCATGGAGTTATAAGTACTATAGAAATCAAACAACCCTACGAAGGACTTCATTTTGGTGTTAACAAGGTAAATGATGAATATCATAAGAATCTAAAAAATGAAAACAAAAAACACGATGACAATGGGAGAAATAGAATAATTACCAGTGAAACGCTCAATATTAATGAAGAACTGACCAAAAAATTAATCAAAGATAATGTTCTAGATATCGCTGGTTTGGCAAGTACTATGCAAGAAAAGCTCCAAAAAAAGAACTGGTTAAAAAGTCAAGAAGGGAGTAACACTATTTATTTTACCTCTTCAGAATTTACCTTTCAAATGGTAAATAGCCCTATAAAGGCAACTATAAATGTAAAAATAGAAATTAATTAAGAAAGAAGGTATGAGCAATAATTCTAGCGTTTTAGTTCCCATACATATGGAAGCATTAGTTTTAAAGAAAGACAAAGAAGATTGTCTGGATTTACGCCCTAATTTTAACAATACAGGAGGCGTCTTTCTTCAAGATGAGCTACAACCTAAGATCAAAAATAAGACCCGATTAGAAAAAGGAATACATCTACATTGGTCGTTACCAAAAGCTCTCAGACACTCTTTTGTGACTAACAAAACTAATGAGACTCGCTTCCCGATAGCTCCTAATAGATGGATGATAACCAGGATTCGAACAGATAAAGGGGTAAAAAATATGCCCTCTCGTATATGGATCATAGAAAGCGATGCTATTAATAGTAACAATACACCTAATTGGCTTCTGGTAAAAGATAATAAACTTGATTTTAAAAATATTGGAAAAAAAACCGAATGGGATGCTGGATTTAATGAGAGTTCTTCAGAAGTAACAGTAAGTGCCGTGGGGGTGGGCAATCCATTTTTCTCTTCATTCTACCATAGTTGTAAAAATATTTTTGGTTTTCATGATGATCTAAAAGATTTGGATGACGTAATTAATTCAAAAGAAAAATGCACATTAACATATGTCGTTACAGGGTGGTACAGTGACAATAATGAAGATCCTTTGGGCAATATCCCAGATACTACTTCTAGTAATATAACGGAGAATGAATATATTGAAAGAAAGCGTATTAAAGAAGAAAGAGAATGGATCAGGAAACAATGGGCTATAAAACAAGATGATGATCAATCAATTAAGTCGAAGAATAATATTCCTGATTTTCCTAGTATTTACCATAGCTCAATACAAAGTATTCGTTGGGATAATAAAATTAAAACTGCTATCCCAAAAGGAGACATACAAGTATATGCAGGAAACTCTTCGGTAGAATCCCTAAGTGCACAAATAGCAAGAACTTTTAATTTTAACAAACCCGAAGACGAAGAATTAATAAGTGCATTACAATACCAGCTTCTAGAGGATTATTATACCTATCCAGATTGGGAACGTATAAAATCAGAAAACCATAAAAGAGGTTTTTCTCCCAGAAACAGAGGTATTACATGGGAAATTTCTAAACAGGATACCAGAGAACCATCGTTGGATAACACAAAAAAACAATCCCAAAATTCTTTACAGGATGAACCTACAATATTAGAAAACTTAAAAAGACTTAATCACAAACAGATTCAATACAACAGTCTAAAAGAAGAATTAGAGAGCTTACATCACCAATATTATTGTTTGTGGTATAAAGAGGCCTGTACTTTTATCTATGAATTAGATTTCCAAAAAATTGATTATGAGGATTTAAAAATAAAAATCACTAATAAGATTAAACAGAAAACTGATGAGATTAATAGTAAACCTGATGGTATTAAGAAAGAAATTAGTGATTTAGTAAAAAGTATAAAAAATAAAATAGACGAAAGCAATAAAAAATCCGATATCAAACTAGAGCTTAAAGAAAAGCTCGAAGACCGTTTTTGGGAACCTAATGAACCTGTATTGCTATTATGTGGACAAGGAATCAGAAATACAGAGATACAACATTTTCAGTCAGCAGATCTTAAAATTAACTACCGTAATAAAAGTCAAGTTTTAGACAAGCTCTCATTGAATATGCCTACTAGCTCTAATGAAGCTCCAGAGCTGGTAGAAATTCTAAAAACTTCGTTTACAATTCTGCAACTCGATACACTAAAAGGAAAAGTACCTGTAGAAGAAATAAAAGCTCTGGTTTATGAAACAGTATTGCTAGACCATTCTCTGTCGGTAGATATATCTAAAATAGCTTATGAAATGGTAACACCAGGAGGGCAAATAGATAAAGATAGTGCTACAGTAAAAGAATTTGCACAACAGATAATCAATATCCAATCACAACTTCTTTTAGAAAATCCGCATATAGATTATAAATCACCTGCTTCCTTTTCGGTAAGAAAATGGCAACAAGCCTGGGTTCCTCTATTTATGGCTTGGGAAGTAAAGTATACTCATAATGTTTCTGAGATTAGAGATATAGGATTATTAAAAGATTCTTATTCTCGCAAACCAGAGGATTCATTTCTTTTTGAAAAGGAAACCGATGCTAATAATACTTCTATAACTATAGAAGGAATTAGTCCATTCTCTAATTCTGTACTTTCTAATCTAAAGGAAACTTTACCAGATGAGATTACAGCTAATTATGACCAAGAAAATGTAATCGCACAGTCATTAAGTGGCTTACATAAATCTTTATTAATGCAAAAAACGGGTATTCAACTTCCTCCTATTCAATATCGTTCCAATTCTAATGAATATAAAATTGATCTCGAAGAAATGAGGCGTATGGGAGAAAACGGATATAGCATTGGTTGCGACCCAGGAGATATTGAGGATGGAAATCTATTTTATCCTTTGAGAGGAGGAACCATCGAGATAACAAAACTTTCTATAGTAGATGCTTTCGGACAAGAGAAAAAAGTAATTTTAAAGGATTCTAATACTACCAAAATTATATGTTCGAGATCACTCAAAGACACAGAAAAACCTTCTGATAATTTCATACCACTTCCTGCCAGAATATTACAACCGGCAAGATTACAATGTAACTGGCTTTCTGTAAATAATGATCCTATTTATCAAGAAGGAGAGAAATCACATAATCCTGTATTAGGCTGGTTAATCCCTAATTATCTGGACAATAGTATTATGATATATGATAGAGATGGAGATGGAGTAGACATTCTTCATGTCGATAAAAATAGTACTAAAGAAAAGCTTTTAAACCTAGAACTGCCTCCATTTATAAAAAATCTTAGTGAGGATGATACAGTTCTGCAAAAAATGCTGAGTACTATACAAGAACATATTTCAGGAATCAACCAACTTGCAGATAAAGTCTATTCTAATCTTACTGATGTTGCAGAAATAAAGAATAATACTTCGGCATTAATCTATGGACAGCCTATTGCCGTTGCATGCTGCTCTATTTCTCTAGAATTATTAGGACTTCCTGCAAATAATCAAAGATGGGATCAATCAGAAAAAGAAAATAATGGAGGGATTACATCCCAAGAGTTTCCACTTTATGTAGGTAATTACAATATCGAAAACGATGGCTTGCTAGGCTATTTTATAAATGATGAGTATTCCACCTTTTATACTACACCAAATATAAAAGGTTTTAATCATCAAAAGAAAGGAAGTTTTTTCAAAAAGAGTAAACCGCTAAAACTATCTATAGATAAAGAAATAAAGCTCACCTTATTAATGGATCCAACTGCAGGTGTTCATTTGGCAACCGATATTCTACCTACCAAGTGTATACAATTATCATCTTATCATGTAGAGCAACTACTATCTAAAATAGATATTAGTTTTATGATCGCTCCTTTTATTGGAAATAAAACCGCTCCGGGTATCCCTTTACCCATAAGTATTAATGCTGACTGGAAATGGTGTAACAAAAAAGACATAAACACTTTGCAAAATGATGAAGAAATAGTACAAAAAAGACATATAGATCCTCGTTTTGCACCAAAGCAGGCCTATGAAGGATGGATTCGACTAAGTAATATAAAAACTAAGATATAGATATTATGGAATATCAAATTATAAAAAAAAATGAAACAACTGATGGAGGAGCTATTGATTTTACAGTAAAAATATCAAAAGTTTCTGAAGGTAAAATACAACCTATTGAAAAGTTTACAATACAAGAATTAGATTCAAAAGATAGAGAAGACCTTACGTATACATTATATGTATTCGAAAATACCATTCCTGATAACGATTTTTCTGATATTGACTCAGATGGCACATATCTATTAGAATCCAATCGTCACCAACGGAGTAAAAAGTATTATGATTTCAAGAAAAATGATCGAGAATTTCAATATATCGTATTAAAAATAAGAGGAAAAAAAGAAGCCACAAAAACTTCTACGATCAATTTAGAAATCATACTAAACGATAAAACTAATGGGAGTGAGAAAAAGTTCCCACTGACCATTCAGAATGTAACCTCATCAATTAAAATTCTTTCTTTTTCGGCTACTCCAGCAGTACTACAAGGAAATACAACTCCTATTGAACTAAATTGGCAGATAAAAGGAGATAAGTATACCTATACCCTATGGGAAGGTGATAAAAAAATAGATCAGGGAAATAGCGAAAATAATAAAAAACAATCCTATGCAACCATACCTCCTATAGGAGATCACACCTATACTTTAGAAGTAAAAAATGATGATGTTTGTGTATCAGAAAAAATTAGAGTTAAAGGAGTAGATGGTTCCTTATTATCAGAAAAAAGCAACCCCAAACCTCCTTTTGTTATTGCAAATATATGTGCTGCTCAAAAATCAGATTACCTTTTTTGTCTAATGTTAAAAACAGAAAATGGAGTTGTTCAAATAGATCATATAGGGTATACCCAAAATGCTTTTTTTGGTGAATGGTCTAGGATAGAACTTTCTGAAGAAGAGAAAAAAAGTCTACAACCCTTTATATTATCTCCTTTAGTACATCTACAGTTTAATGATTCTGATAAAAACTCTCTTGGTAAACTCTTCTTTGTAGGAGGTAGTTCTTTGGAAACTAATAAAACATCTAATGCCATTGCTGCTGTTGATCTAAAAATCAAAAATGATGATACAGATGATTCAAAAGTTTTTATTCATTCTAAAAACATAGGTTGGAAAGCACGCATGGGACACACGTGTGTGGTATTTCCATTTGCCGAAAAAGACTGTATTTGGGTAATTGGAGGGGCTGATGAAAGTGGAAATGCATTAAATGATATATGGGTATCCGAAAACGGAGAAGTTTGGAAAGGCTGGAGACAAAAACCTGAAAACGAAAACAAATCCCCTTGGGAAGCAAGATTCATGGCTAGTATTGCTATAGAATTAGATGTGTCAAAGAAAAAAAATGCGTTATGGTTTGGAGGAGGATTTAACCCCATGAACGAAGAACAAAGACCTGATATCTGGCGATTCGATAAGCATAACTGGAGTAAGATACCCTCTTTGTCTTTTCCGCCTGATTATATGTCTTCTGGCATGATCTCTATTAGTAATGAAAACAACAATTCTTCAGACCTATACATAATGGGAGGGCTTAAGCATACCCAGATAATGGGTAACTATTTTAATAAGGTCATTAAAAGTGATCAAAAGTATACCCTTATCCAGCATAATACATCAATAAACACAGATAGTTTTGATACTCGCTCCCTTGCTGTAATACGTACTGTTTTTTTTCAGGGGTGCCTATGGTACATAGTGCTTAGTAAGGATGAAGGAGTGCATTGTTCGAAACTATATTATTGGGTTCCCCCGTTAAATAGTAAAACATTGATCTTATAACAATCTTTTTAAAAACCAACACCTATGCATATCTCTTATAAATATCATAAAATTATACTCCTTGTTTTTAATATGTTAATTGCGGGTAGTATTTATTCTCAAGACCGGTATACCACTACTATTCTTCCTGAAGAAGATATTACTATACCCAAAACACAGGGTGATCATTATTTAAAAATATCTAAAAGTGAAAATGAAACGTTAGGAGCTTTATTAAAATTCAATTTAAATCATCTGCCTAAAAATATAAAAATCACATCCCTAAAATTGAAGTTATACCTGTCTTCTGGTGGGAATGATAATCCCCCAGGGCAAAGAATCTATCTGTATACAGTAAAAGAAAAAATCAACTCTAAATTAAGTTTAGACAGTTTAGACAATATAAAAAATAAAAGTACTGCAGTATATGAGATGCCTTCGAAAAAAAAGAAGACTAGTACTATCGAAATGAATTTTAGTAAGGAAAAGGTAAAAGAAATTTCAACAGATACTACAAAAAGAATATTGTTTTTAGTAATAAAATCTGCTACAGAAAAGGATCAACCTAGTAAATTTTATTCTACCAAATTAGCCGAAGATACGGATGAGTTTTCTAAAAAACCTAAATTACTGGTAACCTATGAAATTGAAAATAGCCCCCATAGGTTAGATTGGGCGCAATCTTTTGCCAACGCTCAGCATAACGGTTATTATGACTGGACTACGAGTCCAATTGGTACAACTGCTATACTACAAAATATAAAACTTCCTAAAGGACATCAAATTGTTGGGGCAGACCAGATAGGTGCTATTTCAATTTATAATAACAAACCTATCGTTCTTACTCAATCTGCCATAGATACTCCTAATTTTTATGTAAACAAATTAAATTTAGGGGATACTGCGGTATGGAATAGTGTTCCTGTTGATGATATTGCAATATGTAACCCCGTAATAGATGAACATGGTAGGCTACACTACTTATCTCTCAAAAAATTTACACTGCTAGATCTAACCAGCAAAAAATGGGGCAATGAACTCATTTCTAAAACAGTATCAGAACTTACCAACAAGCAAATAGTAACGAGTAGCAATAAAAGTACCTTAGGGTACGATGGCACACTATATATAGTGGGAAAAGGTACAGATGAAAAACATAGAATAATTGCTCTTTCTGCATATCCCGAACTAAAAATTAAATGGATATACAACTCGACAACAAAAGAAAAATTATTGGGTTCGGTTTCATTAAGCCCAGATGAAAGCAAAGCTTTTTTTATAGAAGTTGATAAAGGACATAGTCGTCTTATTGTTTTAGATAATATAGATGGAACCACGCTATCTACATCTGATTATGTACTAGATGGATATAAGAAAAAAGATTCTAAAGACTCATATTTAGTTCCACACCCCGTGATTCAGAATAACGCTAGGGTTTTTGTGCTTAATGGGTATCGATCTTCTAATCTACTGTTTATTTTTGATATAAGTAATAAAGGAAAAATTACGAAAAGTGATACTATCTCATCTGGAAATACTGTAAATAAAAAAATATCGCAACCAGTTGTTCTGGGTAAAAATGCTGATCATGTCTTTTTTATATACAATCAAAAATTAGCCCGCTATGATAGTTTAAGCCCCAAAAAAGTACATGAGTTTGAGGCGGCAGATAAAATAAATAATGCTTCTACATTATTGACAGATAAGTCTAACAATATATATGTACTTGATGTTAAGAAATCTAAAAAAGCATACGGTTTTACTTACCAAAACCAGTTTAAGCAGACATATACCACTCCTTTATCTGGTTTGGAGGGGGTAAATGAAAATTTTGCTTTGGCTCCCGATGGTACATTATATGCTACAGGAAAAAATAATCTCTCGATAATCACTCCTGTTCCATTAAAAAAGGAACTCAAGTTAAAAAGTATACATATTAAAAGTACATACCGAGCTTCAGAAAAAATAATGGTAGAAAAAAATGTTCAAATAGAAAAGAGAGTAAACACCATTTTATATAGTCATGGTAGTATTTCTTTTGAATCAGGATTTGGTGTCACCAAAGGGGCTCAACTTACTTGTAAAACAGGTAAAATCAAGCACTAATATAATCATCTTATAAACTTAAAATCAAAAACAATGACAACACTATATAAAACTATAATAATTGCAGTCATTTTATGCATATCAGGGACTTCTTTTGGGCAAAAAGAAGTTCTAAAAATTCTTTCTAATGGCAACGTGGGTATAGGAACATCAACACCAGAGAAGACCTTACATGTTAATGGAGATGTAGCATTCGAAAAAATGTTACTTGTAAATGATGAAGTGAAAATTGAAAAAGACTTGCATGTTAAAGGAGACCTATGGCTAAAACCTTCTCAAAAAATAGCAGTCGACTTTGGGCTTGATTCTAAAAAACCTGGTATTATTTCATTTCAGAAAAAGAAGATTGGGGATAATAGTTATGTTGGTATGATTAATTTTTACGCCCCTTCAGGCGCTCCAATTTCGGTTGAAAGTACTCCAACGATGACATTGGTTGGTGTTAATAAAAACTCTGGAAATGTAGGTATAGGAACTTCTACTCCTGAAAAAAAATTACATGTAAAAGGGAGTAGTAAATTCGAAGGAGAATTATTTACAAATTCTGTTTATATAAATACCTCAACGAGTACAGAAGACTACAATCATTTTTCATTATATGTAGGTAAATCTGCTTTTACACATGAGCTACCTTATTACGGATACCTTAGTAATGGAGATTCAGGAACACAATTAGTCACTAATATTGGTAAGGGTTTTGGCCTTGAATATTATACCGCACCAGTTGGTAAGGTATATCATAAACATCCTAATAATTATTCAATCTATGCAGAGAGTCGCATTGCAGCAAAAGAATTTAATGCACACTCCGATGCTCGTATCAAAACCATCAAAGGAGTCAGTAATGCTAAAAAAGACTTGGAAACCTTGTCCAAAATACAAGTGACTAATTACCAAATGAAAGATACAATAGAAAAAGGCACACAACAATATAAAAAGGTAATTGCACAACAGGTCAAGAAAGTGTTCCCACAGGCAGTAAACAATACGATCACACAAATAGTTCCTAATATTTATCAGGCATCTGAGATCAATCAGGGGTGGGTATCATTATCAGATAGCAACATTAAAATAGGTGACAAAGTAAAACTCATTTTTACAGAAACCACTGAGCTTGTCGAAGTATTAGAAGTAACAGATAAGCAAATCAAAGTAGCTTCAAAAAAAGAAGGAAAAGTATTTGTATATGGTACACAGGTGCATGATTTTCATACTGTAGATTATGATGCGATTAGCATGCTTAATGTAAGTGCTACCCAAGAGCTTATACGGCAGATAGAAGCATTAAAAAAAGAAAACGAAACCATCAAGAGTGTCTTTTTTACCAAAATAGAAGCTCTAGAAGCTAAAATGGATCGAATAACACATCAGAATATGATTACTACTTCTCATCTAGAATAAATGCCTGATAAGAAATAATAACAAATTAATAAACACAGAAAACAATGACAACTTTTTCAAAAAAAATCATACTTGCAATGGTACTTATTTCTGTAACTACAGTAATGGGACAACAAGAAGCATTAAAAATTCTTTCTAATGGTAACGTGGGTATAGGAACATCAACACCAGAGAAAACCTTACATGTTGATGGAGATGTTAAGATTGATGGTGATTTATCCCTTAAATCCTCTCAAAAAATAGTGGTAGACTTTGGGTTTGAAAATGCTCACAAACTCATTTCATTTGAAAAAAACGATAAAGAAGGTAAATCTCGAGGTTTGGTTCATCTTTATGCGCCAACGAATTATTCCCCCTCAATCCCTACAATAACATTAGTTGGTAAATACGGTGGTACTGAAGGAAATGTAGGTATTGGAACTACCAATCCTGAAAAACCATTACACGTTAAAGGGGATACTAAGATTAAAGGACAACTTCAATTACATGATAAAAATGACAAGGCACAAATAATACTAGATCCAGATCAAAAAAAACTCAAAGTAGGATCAGTAGAGTTACATGAAGAAGAATTAAAATTATTTAAAATCAAAAATAAACCTACCTGGAAGATTTACACATATGTATATCCAGATACATATAATTACGGAAATAAATCCGTCGTAAAGCTATATATGACAATAAATTCAAAAAAAGAATTAACTCTAGAATATGGCCCAGAAGATAAAGTATACGACACCAATGCTAAAAAATATACTTACCTATCAAACACTAAAAACGTACGACCTGTCAATTTAGAATTTCAAAAAAAAGGAGAATACTATAAAATCTATCACGATGCTACAAACACCTACGTACAGGCAAGCTCAATATATAATCCTCCTAGAATGAGTCAGAAAACTAATAATCAACTCCAAGATTTTGAATTTGAGATAGCAGCAGACGGGTCTTTTTATATAAAAAATATAGAAAGTAATTTATATCTCAATGTACCGGCTAATGGTAATACAATTATTATGAATAAAAAAGACAGCAAATATACCAGATGGTTTATAGAACCCGGAGAAATCGACTTACCTGCCTTTCTTAGAGAATTAGAACCTACAAAATAAGATATAAAACAACATCAATGATACACAATAAAAAAATAGGACTTAGCTTATCTGGTGGAGGCTACAGGGCCACAGCCTATCATCTAGGCACATTAAAAAAATTAAAAGAATTAAATGTATTAGATAAAGTAGATATCATTTCTACCAATTCTGGAGGATCTATCACCGGAGCTACTTATGGCCTATATGGTCATGATTATGATGAGTTTGAGCAAGTGATTCTTAAAGGAGTAAAATCTAGCGTAATCAAAGGAGTACTTACTTCTGGAAGGTTTTTAGTATCATTTACTTTTTCCTTAATAACCTTAGGATTAATAACCTACTTCTTGTTTACTCCTCATGAATGGATTAGTTTTCTATTGCTAGTATGTTTTTTGATGTTTGTTTTCTTTTTTCAGTTTCAACTATTTCCTATTAGTAAGTTGAATGAAAAGATGTATTCTAAATTCTTTTTTAAAGGAAAAACATTACAAGACTTATCAGAAAAAACTAATATTGCAATTAATGCTACCAATTTAGAAACAGGAAGGTTATTTACTTTTTCAAGAACAAAAATGACTGATTCATCCTATGATTTCCCAAAAGATGGAGGCGCTGCTATCGAATTCGAACACAGTAATTTCCCTCTAGCACGCGCGGTTGCTGCCTCTACCTCTGTCCCTTTTGTATTTACACCTGTTAAAATTGCTAATCGATTTTATAAAAAATCAACAGATATTAAAAGAGTAACTCCTTGCCTGGTTGATGGAGGGGTCTATGATAATCAGGGAGCGCACAAAATAACACAATCTAATAGTTCTTATGCCTGTGATATTGTCGTTATCAGCGATGCGGGTAATGTGATCCCTTTTAAACATCGATTTAGAAATACCCTTACATTACTGATCAGAACCAGTGACATTTTTATGAATAGAATTAAAAATATTCAGATGTCTAATTATCTTTATCAAGTTAATAAAGCAGATAAAAAGGAGATTGCTTATCAGTCTTTGGGGTGGGATTTAGAAAATGCAATTCCTAATTTTATTAAAGGAATTAAAAAAGGAGTTATACTAGATCATGTGCTCGACTACCATACGATAACAAAAGAAGATATCGAAGAAAAACGATGGGGAGTAATCGAGAATAAATTAAAAGAAAATATACAATACAATAGAATACTAGAAGAATCTAATACACAAGAGGAGTTGTCTATAGCCAGAAGCGTATCAACAAATCTAGTGGCGCTAAAAGAAAAAGAAATTGATGCTCTGATCAGACATGCATCATGTATTACAGAAATACAAGTGCGCCTGTATTGTCCAACACTTATTGACTAGAAAATATACCGAGGAAACAAAACCAAAGAGGAAGAATGTTAATGCTCACCATAGCCTACATCATCCATTTTACCTTTAAACACTCTGTATTGTATAATCATATAGACGGTTACCAAAATAGCTGCAATAATAAACCATATGACACCTACCCCTAATCCATACGCATCTGCAGCTACATTATGTATTGTAAGCGAAGGATTTACCGAATTAGTAGAAGGCAATACCTTTGGATAAATTGAAGCTACAGTTGACATAAGGCCACCAAACAAGAACAAAGAAGAGAATAGAAATCCAAATCCATCTTTTTTAAACGTTCTTACTTTAAACAACCCTAAAAGACCAACTAAAGCCAGTAAAGGAAAAAACCACAACCAAGGCATATCAAAAAAATTATGAAACGGTTGTGGTTCTATAATATGCCAAACAAATAGTGAAGTAACCACTAGTGCTACTAGAACAAAATTTAGATTAAAAACAACTTTTTTAAGCTTCTCATTTATATTAGAATTGGTCTTAAAAATAATCCAATTGGCTCCGTGAATTGTTAATACAATTACACCTATAACGCCCAATAACAAAGTAAACCAATCTATAACGCCTAATTCCTCTGCTTGTGGACTTAAGGTAGGATTCCATAGTGGTAAAAAGAAATAATGAGCTTCCTGAGTAGAGACTCCTTTAACTACGTTTCCTAGATTCACACCGCGCACAATATTTCCTAGTGCCACTCCAAAGAAAAGTGCCAAAAGTAAACTTGAAATCCCAAAAGCCTTATCCCAAATACTCTCCCAAATTTTATTATGAATTTGTCCTCTTAGTTCTAAACCAATTGCCCTAAAAATGAGCAACCACAGAATCATAATTAATGGTAAATAAAAGCCACTAAAAGACGAAGCATACAATGTAGGAAATGCAAAAAAAAGCACACCCCCTACGGCAATTAACCAAACTTCGTTTGCATCCCAAAAGGGTCCAATAGCATTAGTAATAGCTTTTTTGTCCTTCTCGCTTTTTGCAAAAAATAAATGAATAATTCCTGCTCCAAAATCATAGCCGTCTAAAATCACATAAACAGCTAGCATTGTTACTAAAACGATATACCAGAATAACTCCATAATTAATGTTTTATCATTTGAGGTCCTTTATTTATTATTTTTCCTGCTAACATTAAGAATAACAATCCAAGTAATAAATACAAACCTATAAACCCTAATAAAGTAAATAGTGTATTCCCAGAAGATACTGTTGGAGAAGCCCCCTCTATTGTTCGCAATAAATTATAAACCAACCATGGTTGCCTTCCTAATTCTGCTGTATACCAACCAGTTGTATTGGCTATATAAGGGAAAGGTAGCATAAACATTATTGACCATAAAATCCATTTTGTTCTATACAATTTCTTTCGAAACAACTGAATAACAGCTAATAACATCAAACCAATAAAAATAGTCCCTAAACCAACCATAATATGGTATGCGTAATATAAACCGGGTATATTAGTTGGATATACTGATTCATCAAATTCATTCAACCCCTTTATTTGCTTATCCCAATTCTGATATGTTAAGAAACTTAATATATTAGGAACAGCTATTTTGTTATCCAACTTCTTCTCTATCATATTGGGTTGGCCTATTAAGATAATCTCAGAGCCACCATCTTCTGTTTCAAAGATCCCTTCCATTGCAGCAAAGGTTACTGGTTGATGTTTTACTACATTTTTTGCAGCCCAATCTCCCGTAGGAAAAGCTACCAAAACACTAGATACAAACCCAAAAATAACACCTGTTTTCACAAAAAGTTTCCCAAACTCACTATGTTTATTATTTAAAATATAAAATGATCCAATAGCAGCAACCACAAATGAAGCAGTAATTACCGAAGCTAATTGATTGTGTAAATACGAAGGCAATAACCAGGGGTTAGAAAATAAAGCCCCAAAATTATTGAGAACAAATTTTCCGTTTTCCAATATTTCATATCCCACAGGGTGTTGCATCCAGGAATGCGTAGCTATGATCAAATAACCACTAGCCCAAGAACCCAAGAATACCAAAAAACCTGTTAAGAAATGTAGTTTATGTCCAAGCAATTTTTCGCCAAATAAAAACAACCCAAGAAAAGACGATTCTAAAAAGAAAGAGAACATCCCTTCCATTGCTAAGGTTTGCCCTATAATCCCGCCTGTAAGCTCAGAGAATTTTGCCCAATTAGTTCCAAATTGGAATTCCATCGGAATCCCGGTTACAACGCCCATAGCAAAATTTAACGCAAAAATCTTCATCCAAAACTTTGCTGCATCATTATATTTATCAAGATGTGTTCTTAGGAATTTCCATTTAAAATAGATTATCATTAATGATAATCCCATAGTTAATTGCGGAAATAAATAGTGAAAAGTAATTGTAAATGCAAACTGCATTCTGTCATAAAAGAGCATATCTTCCATACTAAATATTTAAATTATGCAAATGCTTTAGCAAAGATATACAATACGTATAATCTTTAACATTTAGAAGTGTTATTTAAACCTATAATTACTCATATTTAATAATAATAGTAACAATTTTGTACTACTCATAGTTTTATTAAAGAAGTTTTTGTCGCTATAGGTTTCTTTTGTTGTTTTTTCTTATAATTTTTTATCAATCACAAGAAAAATTTCTGTTTCAAAATTACTATTGATTGCTTAAATTTTTGGTAACCTTGGTTACATATTAGTATTTTTTAAACACATTTTTTTATATGTAACATATGTTACTAAATAGATTCGTGCGGTGTGCTATTTTTGTAATATGAAGTATGTATTTTCTATACTATTATCATTCCTTCTTCTAGGCAATAGCCTCCAACTTTCTATTATTTACGGATGGTATTATTTAGACATAGATAGTTTTGTAGAGCAATTATGTGAAAATAAAGAGAGACCACAACTTCAATGTAATGGCAAGTGTTATCTTACCAAGATAACTATTGAGCCTTCTAATGACCAGAAACAACTACCAACTCATTTTGTAAATTGGAAGGAAACCTTCTATTGTTCTTATCTGGATCTATCACTGGCACCAACTGCACACTTATACAATAGTCAGAAATTAATTTATTATCAAGCCTTTATTACAGAAGGTGTTTCATCTAATGTCTTTCATCCACCTAGAGAAATATAGACCTTTTTAGCCTGTATTTGATGTAAAACATCATCTTAATTCGAGTAATCCAACGAAGTAGGATTGTATCGAGAATACTACTTTTTATTCAAAAAGAAGTGTTCTCTATAAGCTTACTAAACTTGCCGAAGCACAGTTTTTCTCTATATCATATTGAGCGAAATCGAGAGGTTATTCTGAAAAACCAATTGAATTGGCACTTTGTCTAACATTTTAGTTTACATCACACTCAGGTTACTAATGATAACTCTAGAACACTTTTAAGTGATTCTAGTTAAACTATTGTCTATTATTTTTTATTTAAGAATGAAACTAAAACACATCGCAATTATATGCGCCCTGTTCCCTATCGCATTATTGGGGCAGGAAAACAAAGAGAAAAAAAACGATACATTAACAACAAAACCCATAAAACTAAGTACCGTAATTATTACTGGTCAAACTAATACAGATCCAGTAATGACAAGCGTAAAAACTGAAATAGCAAAAAAAATAGTACAACCCAGAAATGTAGCTGATCTATTCAAAGACTTAAATGGGTTCTCATTAATAAAGAGAGGCAACTATGCGATTGATCCATCGTTTAGAGCCTCGCAATATGAGCAGTTAAATATTCAATTTGATGGAGGAACAAAAGTGATGCATGCTTGCCCCAACAGGATGGATCCAATAACTACTCATGTTATCCCTGAAGAAATTGAAAAAATTGAGGTCATAAAAGGACCATATTCGGTACGCTATGGAGCCACTTTTGCCGGAATTATTAATCTGGTGACACAAAAGACATATTTAGCCGAAAAAGGACTTCATGGAAGTGTAAATTCTGGATATGAAAGCAATGGTAATTCATCTGTATCTATGCTAAAATTACAACAAGTATCTTCTAAGTTTGATATTACAGGAAACTTTGGTTTTAGAGATTTTGGAAATTATAAAGATGGAGATGAAACTGAAATCCCCTCATCATTTAGAAGTATCGATTATGGTTTAAAGGTAGGGTACGATCTTAGTGATAACCAAAGACTTCAGGCAGGCTGGAGACAATCTTTTGGTAGAGATGTATTACATGCAGGTTTACCTATGGATACCGATGAAGATAATAGCTCTATATTATCTCTAGACTATAGATTCACTAATTCAGATGGTCTTTTAAAAGAGATAAATGCTAAGAGTTACTATTCTTATGTAGATCATATTATGTCTAATACTAATAGACCTAGTTTTAGGATGACCGAAGCCATTTCTACAATTGATGCAGCTACTTTTGGAGGAAAAATTGAATTCAAGCTCATTCCTTCAGATAAGCTAACCATCTACTCTGGAGTTGATGCTTTCTTAGTCGCTCGGGATGGCTTAAGAACCAGATTAGTTAAACGTAATATGATGGGAGAACCATTGGATAACCCTATGAGTTTTGATGACAAGGTATGGCAAGATTCATATATAAATGATTACGGTGTTTTTACCGAAGGAAAATATGCTATCTCTAACAAAACCCTCTTAACAGCAGGGATTAGGTACGACTTAATTGCTTCTAACATCCAGGATCCTGAAGCAGATTTTAATATATTATATCCTGATTTAGGTAAAAGAACAGAAAATAATATTAGTGTGACTTCTTCTGTAAAGTATATTCCAACAAGCAATTTTATGATAGAATTTGCTTACGGAAGAGGAGTACGTTCGGCAAATATGATAGAACGTTACATTAATCACTTTACAGTTGGGCAAGATCCTTATGAATATGTAGGAAATCCTTTTTTAGATGCAGAAGTTAACAATCAATTTGAAATAGGAATTAAGGGAAAATGGGATATAAAGCATAGCTTTATCAATACATTCAAATATGGTATCTCAACTTACTATTCAATCTATGAAAATTATATTGTTCCTGTTATTGATCCTACTTTAGAGCGAAAATTCATGCCTAATGCCCAACCACAGGAGGTAAAACGTTTTGTAAATACTGATGAATCTTATAAAACAGGATTCGAAGTGCTCGCAAAAATAGGGTTTCTTCAGGATTTTAGTTTTAAAACTGAATTATCCTATGCATATACCCAAAATAAAGATCTTAATGAATCTCTACCTCTCACACCTCCACTTGTTACACGTTTGGATTTAGGTTTTGAGAAAGAGAGGTTTTGGGTAAATGTAAATTATACATTAACTGCTAAACAAGAAGAAATTGCTACCTCGTTTAGGGAGCAAGAAACCAAAGGATATACTACTTTGGATATACGACTCGGTGTAAAACCAATAGAGAGCATTACAATAGGTGTAGCTGCGCTTAATGTTTTTGATGTTACCTATAATAATCACTTGAATTTTTCTTTTAAAAATCAAGCTGGTTTTGAACGAGTACCAATTAATGATCCGGGAAGGAATTTTTCGGCATTTGTTCAATACCGATTTTAACACAAAAAAGGGATGAATCTTTAAAAGATTCATCCCTTTTTTTTAACCAAACCTATACTTAACAGCAGCAACAACCCTATTACATCTGTACTGCAATCAACTCCTCATTATCTAGAAACGTATGTATGTGGTATTTTTCAAAATTCATTTCTTCTAATGGATTATCTATTACACAATAAATTGATATAACTTTGTTCTGGAGCATCTCGAATTAATTTTTGAAATTCAACAATCAAAAAGAATGAACGTATTTGCTTCTTCTATTGAAAAATTGAAGTAGCTATTAGTTTAATCAATCCTAAAAACAGGATGTCATGACCAGGGATATAATTGATATCAATGATTTTACCATTTTGGTAGAGACAGCCAACTCAAATGAACCTTCGATTGATTCATGTCTTTTTGATGAATCTGTTATTGCTGTTGCTTTCTATGGTTCAGGAAACGTTGATCTGGCAGTTAAATATGGTGATCAACAAAAGATATTTAACCATACAAAAGGTTTAGCACTTTCATTTTATGCAGATCAAAAAGTAGAGTTCGAACACACAGTTTCTGCTTCTAAACCACTAGAGTGTATTGTAATTGCAACATCTACCAGTAATCTTGATAAACTACCAAATCAAGAAGGCGAATTATTTGGTGAAATGCTTCACCAGTTAGTACATCCAAAAGATCATTATGTTGAAGGCCCTCATTTTTTAATGACTCCTGAAATGCAATCTATTGTAGAGCAAGTTTTTCATACCAGATATGAAGGAAAGGCTAAAATGATGTTTTTTAAAAGTCAAATGACTTCTTTGTTGGCTCATTTCTTTGGTCAGCTTTCTATAGCATCTAAATCATCGATTCCTCAACAAGAAAGAGAAAGATTACAACTGGCTAAAAAAATTCTTTCAGAAAACATAGACACACCACCATCATTATCAGAGCTTTCTCAACAGATTGGTCTGAACACATTTAAACTAAAGAAAAATTTTAAAGAGTTATTTGGGGTTCCTGTATTTAAATATCTTCAAAATGAACGACTTACTCTAGCACATAAAATGATCAGAAATCAAGAAGCTACAGTACAGGAAGCTGCATGGCATGTTGGTTATGAAAGTCTTGGTTCATTTTCAAATGCCTTTGAAAAAAAGTTTGGATATCGCCCTAGCCAAATCAAGTAAATTTCTTTTCGAACAAATAATTATCCTTTAGCAACAAGTTCTATTCCCTATTCTGAAGCATCTTTGATTCATTAAATAATAGGAAATACTATGGAACTTTCATTAAAACTTACCTCACTCCTGTTAACTGTTTTATTAACTGGACTATCAGCAGGCTTATGTTTTACATGGTCTAACACGGTTATTTCTGGGATAGGTAAATTAGATAATTTCAGCTATTTACAAGCCTTTCAACAAATGAATAGAACAATACTAAATCCAGCATTTTTTATTGTCTTTTTTGGTCCTGTCTTTCTAAATCTAATCAATACATATGTCTTTAGAAACGTATCAACCACACTAATATGGCTACTTATTTCATCTACTCTACTATACTTTTTTGGCGTGGTACTGATAACCATTTTCGGAAATGTACCCCTAAACGAAGTGCTAGATAAATCTGACTTAAATACTCTAAATATTGAAGAATTAAGAATCCTACGTGACTCATTTGAAATTAAATGGAATCGCTTACACCTAATAAGAACGATTAGTTCTAGTATTTCATTTCTATTACTAACAATAACATTTTTAATAAAAGATTAATCTATACACAAAATTAAATTATGAAAGAAAATATTTTAGTAATCGGCGGAACTGGAAAGACCGGTCGAAAAGTAGCAAATAAATTAGTTAAAATTGGACACCATGTTAGAATTGGCTCGCGATCAGCATCCCCTCCATTTGATTGGAAAAAACCTGAAGAATGGTCTGAAGTATTAAGAGGTATGGATAAAGTTTATATCACTTTTCAACCAGATTTGGCAGTACCTGGAGCTTTGGAAGCTATTGAAGAATTAACCAAACAAGCGAAAAAAAGTAACATAAAAAAAATGGTCCTTCTATCAGGAAAAGGTGAACGAGAAGCCGAATTATGCGAACAAGTTGTTATCCACTCTGCAATAGACTATACTATTGTTAGAGCAAGTTGGTTTAATCAAAATTTTAGCGAGAGCTTTTTTTTAGAACCAATTATTGAAGGTTTTGTTGCATTACCACAAGCAGAAATCAAAGTACCATATGTGGATACTGATGATATTTCAGATGTTGTAGTAGAGGCTTTATTAAATAGGAAACACAATGGTAAAATTTATCAATTAACTGGCTCAAGACAACTTACGTTTAAAGAGGTAATTCAAGAGATCTCTGAAGCCACAGGAAGAAAAATCAACTTTACCCCAATAGCTCTTCCTGCCTATACAAATGTTATGAAACAACAGGGAGTACCCGCTGATTTTATCTGGTTAATCGAATATTTGTTCTCAGAAGTTCTAGGAAATCCAACTAATTCTGAAATTACCAATGATATAGAAGAAGTATTAGGCAGGAAACCCAAAGATTTTTCAGCATATGTAAAAGAAACTGCAATTACAGGTATTTGGAACTCCAGATTAAATAACTAAAATCAGTATCATGCCACATTTCATAATAGATTGTTCAGAAAATATTCTTACTTTAAAAAATCATGAAGTTCAGAAAAGCTATAAAAAACGATGTGATAGCAGTTAACGACCGATAAAAAATGACCAAAAGCTCTTAAATTTTATAAATCAATTGGTTTTATAGATTCTCATGAAGGAATGAAAATGCATTTAAATTAGTACATATAATCTCAAAGAAAGAAATTTTACAAACAGTCATGATCTCATTTTATAAAGATGCAGACCTTCTTCCCAATAATTCTCTTTGATATCATAAGTTTTTAATCCAAATTTGGCATAAAACTGATGTGCATGCTGCGAAGTCCATACTTCAATACTATCATTACTTACATCTTTTTCTATCTCTTCTATACAATGTAATATCATTTTTCTTCCTATCCCCTTTCCTTTAAACTCAGGGTGAATAAAATCCCACGACAACCTTGCTGTAGTATCATTACTTTTATGATACCCCCCACAACCGATTATCTCCCTCTCATTTTTCACAACAAAATACGTTTTACCATGTATTTTTAAGTAATTTGTAAGATCGTACCATTCTTTTTCTGCAAAATATTCAGGAACGTTTAGAAAAAATATGTTCTTAATTTCTGATAGTTGTTCTTCTGAATATCTGATAATTTTCTCTTTAGACATTTCAGAGCGTATTAAAAATTCTAATTTTTTGCGGTTCCCATTTATCAATTAATGGAGCATTCTTTTTATCATAAAAGGGCCATTGGCTATTTGAAATATAAAGGTATTTTTTTTCTTTATATAATTTACCATTCGTAGGTTCGCCTTTAGAAGGTAATGCATTATCCAAAATTTCAATCTTAGTTACTGTATTAGTATCTATAGTAAGTTTTATTACTTTTTTAGGGTTCGAATTATTTTGAATAGCTATTAGCGTTTTATTATTAATACAAGTCAAACCATCGATACCTTTTAATAAATATGCATCAGATGTATACCATATGGGATCAGAAAAGTTAGTTATATTCAATTTCATTATTCCTTTTATATAATCGGCGACAAATATATTTTGCTGTGCTGTATCTAAAGTTATTCCTTGTAGATTAAAAGCATCTTTGATTTCAAAAGAATTTTCGAGGATTCCTTTATTGGCATCTATTACAAATATTTTTGGCGATACAGAATTAGTTGCATATATTTTATTATTCTTAGCTAAAACCATACTCCCAATAACAGCTTCTTCTGGTATCTCTATTTTGGTTACTATATTTCTATTTTTAATATTTATTTTATAAACAAATGCCTTATTATTTTGCTCTTTATCATATTTACTATAGTTCGGAAACATAGATGATGACACCCAAATAAAGTTCTTATCTACTCCTTTTATAATTGCAAAAGCAGCCCCTGCTAAAGATAGGAGTTCTTCAGATTTTTTGGTTTTTAGATTATATGTAATGATAACTCCATTTCTTATATCGGTTAGATAAGCAATATCTTCTATCACAACAACATCTTCGATATGGTATTTGTTCGATATCTCAAAAAGAATAGAGCTTGATTCTTTTTGTGCTGAAAAAAAAGATGCTTTTTTCTGTAATTCGTTTATAAACTTCTTTTCTTCCAAAAGGTGTTTAAAATCTTCATCTTCGAATTTTAGTTCGGCATTCCAACTCTGTAAAGCACTCAAAACTTCAAAAGCTTTTTCATTCTTTCTATTAAGAACATAGGAAGCTGCCAAATTAAACAATATTGTAGGCTGCGAAGGATGTAATTTTAAGGCTTCTAAATTAAGTTTCTCGAAGGTTTTATAATCTTTACTTTTATATGCTTCGATACTTTTTTTGTATAGTTCATTTAAACTTTGTGTATAGCCAGATAAAGTTGTTAAAAGAAGAATTATAAATATTTTAAATTTCATGATCGTTATATTTTAAGAAGTTATTTCATGATCGTTTATACATCAAATATGATAAATTACTATGTAAATAATTGAGTCAAAATATCATGAAATAGGTTATAATTATCATTTTTTTGACAATTTACTCAACGTTTCGTTTACTTAGGTCGGTTTTTATATCCTGACACCTTAAAAATGGTTTGATACTATAAATTAAAAGTTTACATTATATGCATCTTTAAAACGGTATACTTACCTAGATTCATTATTATGAAAATACTGATTGTTGATGATGAAGCTTTGGCCAGAAAAAGAATTTCAAAATTAATTACAGAAGCCAAAGTAACAGATTATATTTTTGAAGCATCTTCTGGTAAAGAAGCTATACAATCTATTCTTGAATTAAAGCCGGATATCATTTTTCTAGACATCCAGATGACAGACATGACTGGTTTTGATGTGCTAAAAAAAATCCAAACACCATATATTCCTACTATCATTTTTGTAACTGCATTTGATCATTTTGCAGTAAAAGCATTTGAGGTACAGGCTATTGATTTTTTACTAAAACCTTTTAAAAAAGATCGATTTTTTGAAGCTTTACACAGAGGTATCAATCGCATTAGATTAAACGAAAGAGAAGCCTTTGCATCAAAAATAAATAATTTAATTCAGTTTTTAGAAAATGAAGAAACAAGCTTATTAGAAAAGCAACATAAGTATTTAGAACGTATTGTTTTAAAACTAGGAAAGAAGTATTATTTTGTTGAAACTAAAGATGTGAAACACATTACTTCTTCTGCATACTATGCTGAAATTTATACCTATTCGGGTAAGAAACATATTTATCGTATTTCTATGAGTGATTTTATTAAGAAACTAGATCCTAAAGAATTTATACGAATTAACAGGTCAACTATCCTTAGATTAAAAGAAATTAAAGAAGTTATCACCGAAGGTATAGGAGGTTATAGTATTACAATGAATGATGGTAAATCATTCTCTTTAACGAAAACCTATAAAGCGTCTTTTCTAAAGAAAATTGACATTAAGAATTCTTAAAATGCTAGATAAAAAACTTTTTAGATTTATAATCCTCTTTTATATCCTAGCATGTCTTTTTGCTCTTATCATTGCACTCTTTCAAAAGATAAGTGGGGTTTCTTTTAAGTCCTTCACCTGGATTCAGCTTATTATGAGCTACTTATTTAATTATGGCACCAAATTTATATTTATTGTATTGTCAATCATTTTCACAAGGGCCTATATCATGAACAAGTTTTCGCTGCCTATTAGTATTATTATTCATACTCTAATTTCGGTTTTATTATCGTTATACAGTTCAATATTACTATTAGGATATGAAAAGATTTTTCTTGGTTATGATGATCCTATAACTATCAAAGTAATTCTATCTAGAGTTGCTTATAGTTCGAATTTTAACTTTTTTGTTTATTTCACATTAATCACTATTCTATATGCCTATTACTATTTAAAAAAACAAAAGGATCAGGAAATAGAAGAATCTAATTTAAAAGCACAATTATTGGATTCAAAAATTAAAGTTTTACAATCACAATTACAACCGCATTTTCTATTCAATGCTTTAAACGATATTTCTTCCTTAATGGATATAAATATTGAAAAATCACAAGATGCTATTGCTGACCTGAGCGAAATGTTGAGAAAAACATTAAGTATTAAAGATGTAAAGTATATTACTTTGAAAGAAGAGCTTTCTATTTTAAACAAATACCTAAGTATTGAAAAATTACGATTTGGAGAAAAGCTCAACTTTGATATTGACACAACTGACATTACATTATTAGAAAAAATCCCTCCACTCATTTTACAACCTATTGTAGAAAACTCTATAAAGCATGGTTTTTCTTATGAGCATGATACCATTATGATCAACATAAAAATTTTCGTTTATAACAATCAAATAGTATTCGAAATCACTAATAATGGTATGCAAATACAAGTAAAAGAGGTTGTTTTTGGTAATGGTATCAGTAATGTTTTAGAGCGAATAGATACCTTATATCATGGTAATTATTCTTTTGATATTAGAAATAATAGAGATTTAGGAGTAATCAATATCATCAAAATACCCAGAATCTCTCAAACAACTACTTAGCCAATAGCATATCTAAAGAATTAGTTAAAGAATTACAAATCATTTTGTAACTTTAAGTAGAATTAACCAGTATGTATGTCTTATACTTTAGAAAAATTTGGAATCTCATCAGAAAAAACATTACTCTTTCTTTTCATTCTAAAAAAAGATGGTGAAATAATTTCTTTCAATCCTAGATGTGAACTATTGTTTCCTATAGAGGAAAATAAAATCAGAGGAAAATTTATTACCGATTTCATTATTGATAAAGATGTATCTGTATTTTTAAACTCGGTATCTAGTTTATGTGATCAGAATCCACTTATCAACCTATCTTTAAGTTTCCCTACAGAAAAACAAGGGGTAGTGTCTATAAAATTTGATTTCAAACTATATAACAATTTGATTTATGCTACAGGAATAGATACCACAGAAGAATACAAAGAACATAGAGCTTTATTGACCATTTCAAAACTAGCCAAAACTGGTGCCTGGTATTTTAATCCCAAGAATAATGAAATGTACTGGTCAGATGGTTGTTACCAAATAAATGAACTAAGTCCTTGTACTCCTATAACAAGAGAAAAAGAAATTAGTTTTTACCCCGAAGATACTAGAGCCAGAATAAAAAAATTCCTTGATAACCTTATTAAAGGTAAAGAAACTTATGAGTATACAGAAAAAATCATTACTGAGAAAGGAAATGAAAAGTGGGTTAAAGTTGTAGGACAACCTGTTATTTATAAAGATGAGGTTGTATATGTAAACGGGACAATCACAGATGTTACTGATCGATACAATTACATTGAAAAACTCAAATATAGTGAAGAGACTAAGCATTTAGCTTTAAAAGGAATACAATCTGGATTGTTTGACTATCATGTTAAAAAAAACGAAGTTTTTTATGGGTCAGATTTTAAAAAAATGCTGGGGCTTCCTTTAGATAAAGATTTTGTCGCAGAAGAGGAATTTAGAAAAATGATACATCCAGACGATGTAGAACAAATGCTTGAAAGGCGATTTAATAATTTTAATGAGGACGGTAACTATTATTATAATTATTATAGGCTTAAGCATATTAATGAAGGGTATCGACATTATGAGGTTTATGGTTTCAAAAGAAAGAACTCAAAAGGAAAAATAGTCCGAATGATTGGTAACCTGATCGATGTTCATCAAAAAAAGACCAATGAAAAAACTATTGCAGAAAGCAAAAACAGATTGCAAGCTATTGTAAATAATGGGTTTACGTATACAATTTTATTAGATACCGAAGGAATAATTTTAATGACAGATGAAAAATCTGTAGAAATCATAAAAAGGGATTTTAATGTCGATCCTACACAGGTATCCTGTCGTTTTATAGATGTAACACCTCTTAATTTTAAGAATTCTTTTGCGCACGAATTTAATGAAGCCCTAAAAGGGAATATTGTAAAAAAAGAAATAGAACGTATTACACATAAAGGTGATTTGCAATGGTTAGAAGCAAGATACATACCCATTTTTAATCAAGAAAAGAGAGTCAACTCTGTTCTTGTTAGTTTTCTTGACATTACTGAACGAAAATTAGCAGAAATAGCAATTAAAGAATCTCATATAAAAGAGCAAGAACTAAATAGCCTTAAGTCAAACATATTATCCAACTTTAGTCATGAAATTAGAACTCCATTAAATGGTATAATGACTATTAGTAAACTACTATTAGACGAAGAAAGTTCTGAGGAAAGAGAAAAACTTCTGAAGTACCTGGAAGAAAGTAAAAAGAGGCTTCTGGATACAATCAATAATTTATCAAATTTTAGCGAAATAGAAGCTATAAAAAAGAACATAAACGTACAAGAATCTGATATCAATTATACCATAGAAACGTCATATAGAGAATATAAACATATGGCCGAAGCAAAGGAATTAACCTATCAATTAGAGCTTGATCCAACTAGTCCCAAGGTTAACATTGATAGAGATTTATTTAGAGCTGCAATCAATAATATTATCCATAACGCCATTAAGTACACCAATAAAGGAAATATAATTATTAAAGTTAATTCTAAAAATTTAAAAAATAATGTTTATATTTCAGTGATTGATACCGGTATTGGAATAGACAAAGAAAATCTTAAGAAAATTTTTGATCCTTTTATACAAGAAAGCATTGGTATGAGTCGTAAATATGAAGGAACTGGTATCGGATTAAGTGTATCTAAACGATATATTGAAATCCTGAATGGGAAAATAAAAGTAAAAAGTAAAATAGGTAAGGGTACCGAATTTAATATTATAATTCCAAAATGCCTATGAATGTTCTCTACGTAGAAGATAATAAAATAAACGCAATGGTAATGGATAAAATGTTATCCAAAAATGATTCAAATGTTATCATTGCAGAAAATGGCTCGCAAGCACTTCAGGTTGTGAAAGAAGAAGTTCTGGATCTTATTTTGGTTGATATTAACCTAGGGCTTAATCAAATGGATGGCTGTGAGTTACTTCAAAGATTCCGTAAACTGGATATTCTCAAAAACATCCCTGTTTTTGCAGTAACTGCTTATGCAATGCCAGGTGATGAGCAACGTTTTATTAATGTTGGATTTGATAATTATTTCTCTAAACCAGTAAATTTTGACCAACTCTTATCAGTAATATCAAAAATAGGCACATCTTTAGGTAAAACAAAAACTACATAATTCCAAGTATAATAAGAATTAGAAACCTATCTAATTTGATTAAATCGTATTCCTAGTTGTTTTTCCAGTTCTCTTAAAACCTGCACTTCTGATTTAGTTATTAAAGCCAAAGACAGCCCCGTTTTTCCTGCTCTAGCAGTTCTACCACTTCTATGTGTATAATATTCTATTTGATCCGGTAATTGGTAATGCACAACAAAAGCTAAGTTAGCAACATCAATACCTCTTGCAGCAACATCTGTAGAAACCAACAATTGTAGTGTTTTTTTTCTAAAAGCCCTCATTACTTTATCCCTATCTTTCTGTGTCATTTCTCCTTCGAGGAGACCTACTTCATAATTTTTAGATTTCAGTTGTTTATGAAGTATTCGGGCAGCAGCTTTAGTTCTTGTAAAAATAATTCCTCTACCCTCTTTTTGCGTTTTCAGAAAATACGTAAGCGTATCTAATTTGTTAACCTCATCACCTACTACAAATTGATGATCTATACCTTTATTAACAGCGTCATCCTTATCAATACTTATTTGTATTGCGCTTTTACTGACATAAGAATTTATAATTTCGTTGAGAGAAGATGGCATCGTTGCAGAAAAAAGCCAAACATTTCTATTTCCTTTAGTTTTGGATAAAATTGTGGTAAGATCTTTCTTAAACCCCATACTTAACATTTCATCCGCTTCATCCATGACCAATGTCTTGATCTCAGAAATATCAACCGCTTTCCTATTAATTAAATCTATAAGTCTACCGGGGGTTGCTACAATGATATGTGTAGGTCTTTTTAATCTCGAAAGCTGTCTTTCAATTTTTTCACCACCATATACCGATTCGGTAAAAATCTTATCTGTATACTTCGTGAACTTAAAAAGTTGTTTCGCTATCTGTTGACCCAATTCGCGAGTTGGAGCTAAAACCAAAGCCTGTACATGTATTTTAGAAGGGTCGATTTGACATAACAATGGAATTCCAAAAGCTGCAGTTTTTCCTGTTCCAGTTTGAGCTTTCCCAATAAAATCGGTCCGCTGACTCATTAAAACAGGAATTGCCTGTTCTTGAATCTTTGTAGGAACTGTAATTCCCATTTCCTTAAGGCCTTTATCAAGATCTTTGGGTACTCCTAACTCTAAAAACGTCATATATATCTGATTTAAGTTGCAAAAGTAATTGAATATCTATTCATAATTCAACTTAATCAGAAAATAACCAGCATAATTATTAAATCCTATTAACAGGCAATACTCATAAAATAATCAAAGAGCTGTTTTTTGATACTTAATCCCTTTTTATGAAAATGAGATTTATTCATACAAAACCCACCTGAACAGTTAAAATCAAATCCTTCATCAGAGAATATGATATCTAACAAAACCACTTCATTAGCATGATCATGCTCTAAATGATGATATTCGGTTTCAACGATACTAAAATCGTAAGAAAAAACTTTCTTTTTAGTAAACATTTGGTTTTGGATCAAAATGGGGTGATCAGAAAGAAAAGAAAATATATTTTCCTGTTCGTGATTAGAATGATTGATGGTAGTACTAGATTGAGAATTAGCTAGATTAGCAATTAACAAAAAAACCAGTATAAGAGGATAGCGTAAAAATTTATTCATACAGTTGATATTTAAAGGGGCCATTAGATAATCACACTCAAATTTAAAGCAATGATATTAAGTGTTTTCCTACAATAACATCTTTAAATTCATCGGCAAAATACATATATATTCGCTAAAAAGCAACAGAAATTAAACTTTTAACATTTATAAAAGAAGGTAATACCGCCAAATTATAAGTAAACCTATCCGATAGCTTTATATCTCTGGACTAAAATAATTTGAGATCGTCTGATAAATGATTTGGTAGCACCAATTGTGTTCCTATCTGATCATTCAATTCTTTAATAAAGTATTTAGAAAGTAAAGGTGATTCTACTTCCAAATTCTGATGTACAAAAAAATGTATATGATTAATTCCTTTGTCTTTCCAGATAGAAAGCCTCTTTACCCAATCATCTAGTCTTGTATAATCTGTTTCATGATTTGCTCCAACATATCTCACAAAAGCTTCATCATTGGTTAGACGCATATGAAGTAAATCTCTTCTACCTGCAGTATCTGTAATGATATTTGATATATTGTTATTTTCAAGAAGGCTATATAATTCATCAGCAACCGTTATATCATTAAACCAATTTGTGTGTCTAAATTCTACCGCTAGTCGTATTTCTTTAGGCCATTTTTCTATAAATCGAATAACTCTATCAAAATTTTTAGGAGCAAAATTACCATGTAGCTGTAAAAATATAGTTCCTAACTTTTCTTTTAAGTGAATTACATGAGATAAGTATTCATCAACATATGGCTGTACACCTTCATTTAATCTTTTTAGGTGAGAAATATTTTGTACAAGTTTTGGGAAAAATTTAAATCCTTCTGGAGTTTTATCGTACCATTTTTTAAATTGATCTTCTGGAAAAATCCTATAAAATGTGGCGTTCAATTCAATACTATTAAACTGTCGTGAATAATATTCCAGTTCATCCCTGGTTCCTCTGGGATAAAATCCTTTTAAATCTTGTCTATTCCATTTAGCACAACCTACATATACAGAAAATTTTTCTGCAGAAGTTTTCTTTAAAACGCTTGCTGTACCCTCATGATCTTGTGGTAATATATAATCAATAAGTTCGGGATGGTCTACTTTGCCAAATTGCATACATCAGATTTCTATAATTATTTAATGAAAATTAATTAAAAAAATAAAACTACGGGTAATTACTGTGCTCATATTACTATAAAAAGATCAAAAAAGTGTAACAAAAATATAATTCGATTGACTAATTATTACAACAACATCATAAAAATTACAACTAATGAATGCTTTAAAATCTATTACAGTAGCTCTTGTATTAGCTATCTCAACATCATTTTATGCACAAACAGCAGATGAAATAGTCAATAATTACTTCGAAAATACAGGAGGAAAACAAAATTGGGAAAAACTCGAGGGCATTACTATGAAAGGAGTAATGAAAATGCAGGGGATGGAAATTCCTTTTGAACAAGTTATGATGAAAGATGGGCGCCAGTCTACCACTATTGAATTACAAGGAAACAAGATGATCTGGGCAGCATATGACGGAAAAGTCTCATGGTCTAGAAATCAGCAAACTATGGAAGCTGAAAAAAGCGACAATGAAGCTACAGAAAATATGAAGAAGCAAATGAAAGATTGGCCTTCTCCATTTTTAAATTATAAAGAAAAAGGATATGCCATAGAACTTATAGGTAATGAAACTGTAGATGGAACCGATACCTTTAAAATAAAGGTAACCAAAGACCCTATTACGGTTAATGGTCAATCACAACCAAATATTTCTCATTACTATTTTGATACCGAAAATTTTGTACCTATTATAATTGAAGAAGAAATTCAGGAAGGTCCAATGAAAGGTCAGAAAATAAAAATGTCTATTAGCGATTACCAGGAAGTAGAAGGATTATACTTCCCTTTCTCACAAAGTAGTCAATTTCAAAGTATGGATTTTAAGGAGTTTAATCTCAATCCAGAAGTAGAAGCTACATTATTCGCTTTCCCAGAAGGAAAATAAACACAAATCATAATCCCCAAATTAAAAATTTGGGGATTTTTTATTCTAAATTAACAACCAGTAATTATGAACAAACAATTTATAATTGCAAGCTTGGCTATACTCTTTTCCATACACTTGCAAGCACAAGAAGTTGTTCTAAAAGGCAAAGAATTATTCGGAAACCTTGAAGCACGACAAATCGGACCCGCACTCATGAGTGGCCGAATTATAGACTTAGAAAATCACCCTACTAATGATAAAATACTATACGCCGGTACTGCTGGTGGTGGGGTTTGGAAATCCTCGAATGGAGGAGCAAGCTTTTCCTCTGTATTCGATGATCATGCACAATCAATAGGAGTAGTAAAGATTGATCCCAACGATCCAGACAATACCATTTGGGTAGGAACAGGTGAAATATGGACCAGAAACAGTGTCTCTATCGGTGATGGTTTATACAAATCTACAGATGGTGGTGCGAACTGGAAAAAAATGGGGTTTGAAAATTCAGAACGAATTGGAAGTATCCAAATTAATCCAAAAAATTCTAATGAAGTCTATGTAGGAGTCTTAGGTGCTTTATGGGGAGATAGTGAAGACAGAGGAGTATACAAAACAATAGATGGAGGAAAAACCTGGGAAAAAATACTTTATATTAATGAGAAAACAGGAGTCAATGATCTTATAATGGATCCCAAAGACCCTAATACCCTCTATGCAGCAATGTGGGAGTTTAGAAGGACTGCATGGGGATTTAATTCTGGAGGACCTAGTAGTGCACTGTACAAATCTACAGATGCAGGAAAAACATGGAATAAAATCCATAATGGTTTCCCTAAAGGTGATCTGGGTAGATTTGCATTGGCAATAGCCCCTTCAAACTCTAAAATAGTATATGCTGTTGTAGAAAGTAAAGAAGATAAAGGACTATATCGTTCTGATGATGCAGGAGCCAATTGGAAATTATTAAATGGAGATTTTGGCTTAGTCGTGAGACCTTTCTATTTCGCTAGAATAGTTGTAGATCCAAAAAATCCGGATATTCTAGTTAAAGGAGGACTGTTCGGTTCTATCTCTAGAGATGGAGGAAAGACGTTCAAAAACTTGGGAAATATGCATGCAGATATACATGATATTGTTTTTGACATCAACAATTCAGACAGAATGTATGTGGGAACCGATGGTGGAGTATACAGAAGCTGGGATGGTGGCTCAACAATGGATATGGTGGATAATTTACCTATTTCTCAATTCTATCATATTAGTGTAGATAATGAAGAGCCATATAATATTTATGGTGGTCTGCAAGATAATGGTTCCTGGTGGGGGCCATCTTCTTCTCCGGGAGGTATAGAAGCTCGTGACTGGAACCGTGTTGGATATGGAGATGGATTTAGAGTATTAAAACACCCAGCTAAGAATATTATATATTCTGAAATGCAAGGAGCACAAAATGTTTGGAGATATGATGTAGACAAGAATTACACCAAAAATGTTGCCCCTTTACCTATTAAGGGAGAGGCCGATTTACGCTTTAACTGGAACGCTCCAATGGCTGTAAGTAATCATCAACCAGATCGGTTTTATATGGGTAGCCAATTCCTTCATGTAAGTGAAGATATGGGCAATAACTGGAAAAAAATATCACCAGACCTAACTACCAATGATCCTGCAAAGCAAGATAAAGAATCAGGAGGTATCTCTACAGATAAATCGGGAGCCGAAACTCACACTACAATTTTTACAATTGCAGAATCCCCAATTGATCAAAAGGTAATTTGGGTAGGAACTGATGATGGTAATGTACAGGTTACACAGGATGGCGGAGCGACCTGGACCAATACAGTAGCTAATATTCAAGGAGTACCAAAAAATACCTGGGTATATCACATAGAAGCTAGTTCACATAATAAAGGGACAGCATATGCTGTGTTTGATGGTCATGCATCGGGAGATATGAATACCTATGTATATAAAACATCAGATTTTGGAAAAACATGGAAATCCTTGGTGACAGATGAGATTATAGGATTTGCAAGAAACATTCAGGAAGACTATGTAAATGAAGATTTACTATACTTAGGTACCGAATTTGGATTGTTTATATCCATAAATGGTGGTAAAAACTGGTCTCGTTTTACCAATAATATGCCTGCTGCTGCGGTGCATTTTATTGATCTACAGAAAAAAACTAATGACCTGGTATTAGGAACCCACGGTAGAGGTGTTATTATTATTGATGATATCTCTCCTCTAAGGCAAATAAACCAACAAGTTCTTGTCAAAGATGTTCACTTTTTTGATACCAAACCTTCAATAATCAAAGAAGAAGGTGGTTTTGGTGGCGGAAGCACAGAACTTCAATTTACAGGTGATAACCCAAGCTCTTCTGCAAAAGTTATCTACTATCTCAAAAAGAGACATACTTTTGGAAAAATGACACTATCTGTCCAGGATCAAAATGGTAATGAGATAGTAAGCCTTGTCCCTGGAAAAGCTAAAGGAATTAATATAGTAACCTGGAACTTCAGAAAAAAAGGACCTAAAGTAGCTGCTGGAAAAACATTTACCTTCGGGGGATTCACTGCTCCAAGAGTTTCTGCAGGGACTTATAAAATAGTACTCAAAAAAGGTAAGAAACAATATGAAAGTGCGATAACATTATTAAATGATCCCACCTCATTAATTTTAGAAAAAGACAGAATTACTCATAATAAAACGACGCAAGAGTTATTTAATGACATGGAAGATCTGGCATATCTGGTTCATAAAATTGATCAAAATATAAAGAAGGCCGAAGCAGTATCAAAAAAAGATCCAGCCTCGCAAAAAGTTACTTCTACCGTTATTAAGGAGCTCAATACCTTAAAAGAAACTCTCGTAGTAACCACTGGTGATAATTATGTTGATGAAGCTGAACCACAATTGAGAGAGAAATTATCTGATTTATATGGTGAAGTGGCAGAGCAATTCGAGAAACCTTCATTTGCTCAATTAGAAAATCAGGAAGTATTAGAAACAAGGTTAAATGAAGCTAAAACTGCATACGAAAAAATCAATGGTAAGCAGGTAGCTAAACTTAATAAATATCTTGAAAAAACAGGGAACACTCCTGTCAAAATTTTAAGTAAAGAAGAATTCATAAAAAAATAAACTGAAAAGCATCTTGTTGCATAAAAGCCCTCTATAATAGAGGGCTTTTATTATATAAAACTTATTATTTAGGTAATGTCGCAGAAAAACAAAAAGGCTAGATTAGCATAAAACATCACATATATGTAACATTTTTATTGTTTATAAGTCGTTTAAAACTCTAGTCATAGTCTTGATTTTTGAGTACAACAAATACTTATTTTTAGTAAACATTCTTTATTATGGAAAACAGGGAATCAAATTTATTGGCAATACGACCACAGTTATTAAATGCAAGAGTTTCTGAAAACATGTCTAATGATGAACAATTTCAGAACAAAACAATTAGACCTATCATAAAATTACAAGGAGATTTGTTGATTGAAGTATTTAAAAACTATATCAAAAAAAGAAAGAATACTTTCTACGAATTATCCTTAGAAAAACGTTTTGATTTTATTGAGAATGCTATCCAAAAGGATATGAAATTCAGGAATAGTTTAAAAGGAATGATTATAGGTCAATTTACTGTAGAAGAATACCAGGTCTATATGGAAAATTCTTCTGCATTAAACAAACGAATGATGAGTATCGTAAAAGAGCGCCTACAAGATAATATACAATTGTTAGAGTATAAGGTAGCATAATTGATGATTCTTCTTCATATCATAACACACTGTTAATTGTGGTAATGCCGTAGTAGAAAACAGGACATTTCATATATCTTTAAAAGTATAATAACTTTTAAAACCTATATCATGTTAAATAACATTATGAACCTTAATGGTGTTGAGAAATTAAACAGAAAACAACAATTATCTGTTAATGGAGGAAGAAAACAATGCATTGACCCCAGAACTGGCTTGTGTACAGATTATGGGCGTCATTGTGCAGAACTCGAATGTGTCCTTATAATCGACTAATTCTGTATTTTATATCAAAAAAGCTGTCGTTTATTAGCGACAGCTTTTTTTAATACGATAATATCGTTTTTCTATTTGCTCAAATATTCTAATACATTCTCTTCTATCCTTCCTTGTATATCAGAGACATCTTCTTTTATAAAAGATACTCCTGTTATATTTTCATATAATTCGATATAACGCTCAGAGACAGAATTAATATATTCATCTGTCATTTCAGGAATCTGTTGACCTTCTTTACCTTGAAAACCATTACTAATTAACCATTGTCTTACAAATTCTTTAGACAATTGTTTTTGTGATTCTCCATTCTGTTGTCGTTCTTCATATCCTTCAGCATAGAAATAACGAGAAGAATCCGGAGTATGTATTTCATCAATCAATACAATTTTGCCATCTTTTGTTTTCCCAAACTCATATTTGGTATCCACAAGGATCAACCCTCTTTTGGCAGCGATCTCTGTTCCTCTTTGAAAAAGTTTATGTGTATAATCCTCCAGAATAAGATAATCTTCTTCAGAAACGATTCCTTTTGACAAAATCTCTTCTCTAGAAATATCTTCATCGTGCTCTCCATTATCTGCTTTGGTAGAAGGTGTGATGATAGGCTGAGGAAATTTACCATTCTCTTTCATACCATCGGGCATAGATACACCGCACAATACTCTTTTACCCGCTTTGTATTCGCGAGCTGCATGACCAGAAAGATACCCTCTAATCACCATCTCTACTTTAAAAGGTTGGCACAGATGTCCAACAGCTACATTTGGATCTGGAGTCGCTATTAACCAATTTGGCACCAAATCTTCGGTTTCTTTCATCATTTTGGTTGCAATTTGATTAAGAATCTGCCCCTTAAAAGGAATTCCTCTTGGCATTACTACATCAAATGCAGATAAACGATCAGTTGCAATCATAACTAAAAGTTCATCATTTATACTATATACCTCTCTTACTTTTCCCTTGTATACCGATTTTTGATTAGGAAAATTATAGTTTGTATCAACAATTGTATTCATTACTTAGGTTTCGGGTTTCTGGCTTTAATTTCAATTAGAAACTAAAACCTGAAACTATTTATCCATTTCTATGTTCTATCTCTTTATAAGCTGCAATTACCTTTTTTACCAATTTATGACGAATCACATCTTTGTCATCCAGGTAAATCATACCTATCCCTTGTGTGTTTTTAAGCACTAGTAGAGCTTCTTTAAGTCCAGAAGTAACCCTTCTTGGTAAATCTATCTGTCCGGGATCTCCCGTAATAATAAACTTAGCATTTTTCCCCATACGTGTCAGGAACATTTTCATCTGCGCATGTGTTGTATTTTGCGCTTCATCAAGGATTACAAAGGCATTATCCAGTGTTCTACCTCTCATAAATGCCATTGGTGCAATTTGGATAACTCCTTTTTCAATATAACTATCTAGTTTTTCACTAGGTATCATATCCCGTAAAGCATCATACAGAGGCTGCATATACGGATCCAGTTTTTCTTTAAGATCTCCTGGTAAGAATCCAAGGTTTTCTCCAGCTTCTACTGCAGGACGTGTAAGAATAATACGTCTCACCTCTTTTTCTTTAAGTGCCTTAATAGCAAGTGCAACACTGGTATACGTTTTTCCGGTACCTGCTGGGCCAATAGCAAAAACCATATCGTTTTTTTTACAAGTCTCTACGAGTTTACGTTGATTAGCCGTCTGGGCCTTAATCAGTTTACCTCCTACACCATGCACTAAAGTTTCTCCACTGTTGGGTGATGTTTCATAATCTGCCTTACTCACACTGGTAAGTACACGTTCTATTGCATTTTCATCCAGCTTATTGTATTTACCAAAATGCTCAAGAAGCATATTAAGACGCATATCAAACTCTTTGAGCATGTCATCATCTCCATACACTTTTATCTTACTACCTCTTGCAACAATTTTTAACTTAGGGAAGTATTTTTTTAGTAATTGAATATTGCTATTCTGAAGTCCGAAAAACTCTCTCGGATTGATTTCTGTAAGTTCTATAATAAGTTCGTTCAAAAGCTATACGAATTTTAGTATGATTTTTTTTTAGGATTGACTAAGTTTGCTAAAGTTGTTCAGGTTTTTGTCGGGAAAACAAAATAGAAATTTAAAACGACGCAAAATGTTTATATCATCACTATATAAATTAGTGATCAAAAAAACAGTAAATACGATGGTTTTATCATCATTTTGTTGTCCAAAGAAAAACTTTGAATAACTTCAAAACAAATTTACATATTTTTAAGTGCTTACAACTAAAAGATATTAACAATTCTTATACATGCCAATAATCACCTTAACTACAGATTTCGGAATCAAGGATCATTTTGTATCTGCGGTTAAAGGGGCTATTTATACAGAATTGCCAGATGCCAAAGTTGTTGATATATCTCATGAGATCTCACCTTTTCATATAACAGAAGCTGCATATATCATACAAAATGCTTATAAAAGTTTTCCAAAAGGAAGTATTCATATTATAGGAATCGATAGTGAACCTAATCCAGAAAATAAACATATTGCTGTAAAACTAGATGATCATTATTTTATATGTGCTAATAATGGACTGGTAAGTTTAATTACATCAGAATTTAATCCAGAGAAGATTGTAGAAATAAATATTCATGATGCCATTGTTTCTAATTTTCCTGTGTTAGATGTTTTTGTGGCTGTGGCCTGTCATATTGCTAGAGGTGGTACACTAGAAGTTATTGGAAAAACAATCTCAGAAATTAAAACAATAAAAGGAATTACCCCTATTGTAAATCTTGGAGATAAGCAGATCGTGGGAAGTATTATTTATATCGATAATTATGGTAATTTGGTTACTAACATTACACGTAAGCTATTTGATGAGATTGGTAAAGGACGTAAATTTAAAATCACAGCACGTACAGCGGTATTTGAAAATGTATACAATAGATATAGTGATGCTATCAATTTTGATATTGAAAAAAGTAAACGCGAAGAAGATGGTAAAAAATTAGCTGTCTTTAACTCTTCGGGGTACTTAGAACTAGCTATCTATAAGAGTAACCCTAAAACTGTAGGAGGAGCCTCCAGTCTCTTTGGATTATATTACAGGGATACGGTAAGCATTAGTTTTGAATAATTAATACCTAAAAAAAGCGAGAATAAACTGTAAAAACCTTGTAGGGATACTTTTGAAAATAAAAAAATGATAATACGAATCGTAAAAATGGGATTCTTACCCGATCAAATTGATGCCTTTTTAGAAAACTTTGAGCAGAATAAAGAGAAGATCAGAAATTTTGAAGGATGTAGTCATCTCAAGTTATTAAGAGACACCCATCAAACTAATCAATTTTTCACCTATAGTCATTGGGAATCTGAAGAGCATCTCAATAACTATAGAAACTCTGCGTTATTCAAAGGAGTTTGGGCAAATACCAAAAATAAGTTTAGTCAAAGACCAGAAGCATGGAGTGTAATCGAGGCATAAAGTTTATGATACATGATTTCATGAACTTAAAAAAACTTCAATCCTAAATAAAACTATGTTTGCATTAATACGAAAAGAAATCAACACCTTTTTCTCCTCTGCTGTAGGATATTTGGTGATTGCTATATTTTTAATCCTTAACGGACTTTTTTTATGGGTCTTTAAAGGGGAATTTAATATTCTAGATAGTGGGTTTGCTGATCTTGCGCCCTTTTTCCAGATTGCACCATGGATATTGCTATTTCTCATCCCTGCCGTAACCATGAGGAGTTTTGCAGAAGAAAAAAAACAAGGAACTTTGGAAGTATTGATTACAAAACCAATCAAAAACTGGCAATTGGTATTAGGAAAGTATCTGGGTAGCTTATCCTTAATCCTAATTGCTTTAATCCCCAGTCTTCTTTATATAATCACTATTTATCAATTAGGGAATCCTATAGGTAGCCTCGATATAGGAAGTACTATGGGCTCCTACATTGCACTATTATTACTTGCAGCAGCATATACCGCAATGGGGGTATTTTCTTCCTCAATTACCAACAATCAGATTGTTGCTTTCTTGATTTCGCTATTTCTATGTTTCATTTTCTATTTTGGTTTTAGCGGACTTGCAAATTATAACTTGCCAGGGGCAATACATACTTTCCTTGAACAACTAGGAATGCAATTGCATTACGAACGTATGAGTCAAGGTATTTTGGATACCAGAGATATCTTTTATTTTTTAAGTAGTATTCTTCTATTTGTAGTTCTTACCATTATCGTTCTTAAAAAAGGTGCTACAAAGCAAAAAATCAAACCTATTGGCATTACACTGATTTCTACCATTATTTTATTTTTGATCGGAAACTCATTATATAATCGTTTTGATCTTACTCAGGATGGTCGTTTTACACTTTCTGAAGCTACAAAAAACTTGGTAAAAGAAGCAACAGCTCCTGTTGTTATTGATGTACTACTAGAGGGAGATTTCCCTTCAGAGTTTAGACGTTTACAATCTGAAACCAAACAAATATTAGAAGAATTTAATACCATAAACCCTAATATTCAGCACATTTTCACCAATCCTTTAGAGGAAGAAGAAATACGGGCACAAACAATTACAGAACTACAAAAATTTGGCCTAACCCCAATGGAAGTTAGCGTACAGGAAAACGGAAAAACCGAAATTGAAACTGTAGTTCCCTGGGCGATCTTAAGCTATCAAAACCGAAGTGTAAAAATTTCTTTAATCAAAAATACTATTGGAGCCACTTCCGAAGAACGAGTAAACAGTTCTATTCAACAATTAGAATATGCTTTTGCAGATGGGTTAACCAAGTTACTACATCCTAAAAAGCACAAAATTGCAGTGCTTAAAGGAAATGGACAATTACCCGATATCAAAATTGCAGATTTCATTAAAACGTTGCAAGACTATTACTTTGTCGGAGCATTTACCTTGGATTCGGTATCTAGTAATACTACCAAAACATTACAAGAGTTGCAAAATTTTGATATGATTATCAATGCTAAGCCTACAAAAGCTTTTTCTGAAAAAGAAAAATATGTATTGGATCAATTTGTAATGAATGGAGGAAAATCATTATGGTTATTAGAATCTGTTACTATGGAAATCGATAGTTTAATGAATCCTGAAGGTTCTTCTGTTGCAATCATGCAAGATCTAAGATTAGGAGATGCTTTATTCTCTTATGGAGTAAGAGTTAATCCCGTTTTGGTGAATGATTTATATTCTGCCCCATTGGTATTAGCTTCTGGGCAAGGTAGTGAAACTCAATTCACCCCGTATCCATGGTTCTATGGATCACTAACCAAAAGTACCAGCAACCACCCTATTGTTAAAAATACAGAATCTGTAAAATTTGAATTTTCGAACCAGATTGATACCCTAAAAAACAGTATCAAAAAGACGATACTGCTCACAAGTTCTGATAAATCAAAAATAGAAGGGGTTCCCAAAGAAATACGATTAGAAAATATCATTAGAAAAAAACCAGATATTGCAAGTTATAGTGAAGGGCCTCAAAATCTAGCTGTACTACTTGAAGGGAGTTTTAAATCTACCTATGAAGGCAGAATAAAACCTCATAAAATTGCAGATCACAAAGATAAGAGTACCTCTACAAAAATGATCGTTATCGCTGATGGTGATATTATTAAAAACCAAACACGAAAAGGGCAACCAATAGAATTAGGTTTTGATCCTGCCATGAATTTAAAATACGGAAATAAAGAGTTTCTATTAAATGCAGTAAATTATCTGTTAGACGATTCTGGTCTTATCGAAGTTAGAAGTAAAGAAACCAAGATTTCATTTCTGAATGTCAAAAAAGTTGTTAACAGCAAAATCCAATGGCAAATTATCAATATTCTAATTCCATTACTTATCCTTATAGTTTTTGGGTTCTTATTTTCATTTATCAGAAAGAAAAAGTATAAAAAAGCTGTTTAAAATTCTATTCTCTATATTTGATATAGAAAATCTCAGAACTTAAAACCATAAATCTATTAATCACGAAGCCCTAAATATCGTTCTTAAGACAGAAAATCTCTCTATTGGTTATCGTACCAAAAAAGAACTCAATGTTATTGCTGCTGATATCAATCTAAAATTACATGAAGGAGAACTGGTAGGATTAGTGGGTGCCAACGGGATCGGAAAATCTACTTTGCTACGCACACTGTCACGTGTACAGCCCGCTCTACATGGCAAAATCATGTTATCTGATATAGAGCTTCAATCATATAAATCTGTAGAATTGGCTTCTCAATTGAGCATTGTATTAACAGAACAAATTGCTTCAAAAAACCTTACTGTACAGGAATTAGTAGCCCTAGGCAGACAGCCTTATACCAACTGGGTTGGTAAAATGGCAGATGAAGATATAGAACAAATAAAAAAAGCAATTGAGGTAACCCATATCAATGATTTGGTGGCTAAAAGATGTTTTGAACTTAGTGACGGACAGTTACAAAAGGCGCTTATCGCTCGTGCTATTGCACAGGATACTCCTTTTATTATGCTTGATGAGCCTACAACTCATCTAGATGTATATCACAAAGCCTATATCCTGAAACTATTAAAACGCCTGGCCTTTGAGACCAGAAAAACTATTCTTTTTTCAACTCATGAAATCGATTTTGCCATACAGTTATGCGATAAAATGATTGTAATGAATGAAGATGGTTTCGAATTTGGAAGACCCAAAGAATTAGTACAATGTCGTGCATTTTCCTCTCTTTTCCCCGAAGACCTGATTCTTTTTGACTCAAAGTCAGGAAGATATAAAGTAAGAAACTAAATTCTTGCAAAACACCACTTCTCTCCTCCTTTTCTTTGTTTTTAATTACACTTTATCGAATAAATCTGCTTATCAAGGGAAAACTGTAAAAATTTGAAGTTGCTAACCTCGTACAGTTAGTATGGAAAGCTATAATTTTATCCCAAATTATAAATTAAACCTATGAATACCATGCTAAAACTCAAATCAATTGTAACTTTATTAATTATCGCAGCTTTTACATTTAGCTGTAGCTCAGACGATAATGATGATCTTATCCCTACTGATGGTGAAATATTTGATGCAGAACTTATTGTATCAGAATCTGGTGTTGGTGATAATCGCACAGTTAATGTCACTGGCGGTGTTACCAAAACAAGTATAAAATCAAAAGTAAAATTTTCTTCTACCACCAAATCGATGAGAAGATTATATATCACTCAGGATATTAATGGTGCCGGAGAAGAGCCTTATGTATTTACATCACAAGAAGTTGACGAAAAACCTGATGGATCTTTGGATCTTGTGGGTGGAGATAAAAAAGATTTCGAATTTAAGATCGATCTACCAACCCCAAGTATGACCAATGGTACTATTGTTTATAAATTCTGGGCGACTACAGGAAGAGGTGATTTTAGAAATATTACAAAAAGAAATGCATTAGGTGATAATGTTGTAGGTACAATTACCATTAAATATGGTTCTGGTACAAATACTGGTTCTGGTATTAAATCTTTTACACAAACGATATTATCTGCCCCTCTTGCAGACGGATCTTCTAAAACATTTATTTCTTTATTCAATGAAACGGTATATAAAATAAACCAAGGAGAAGAATTTGCAGCTTTATGGGATTTTGGATATTATTACGGACTAACAGGAAAAGCATCTTTGGCATCTTCTAACAACTATCCTACAAATATTATAAATGTACCAACCATAGGAGGTGTTACTGCTGATGAATTAAACAAAGCATATTTTGGACTATCCTCTAAAACTGTAGTAGAATTTGATGCTATAAGTAGTAGAAGTGATTTAGATTTTGTTGTACAACCAGCAAACCAAAGAATTAATAATTTAGCTGTTAACAATATTATTGACTTTGTCGATAATTATGGGAACAAAGGACTTATAAAAGTAGTAGAAATTTCTGGTACTGACGGAACAGGAGATTTCATTAAACTAGATATTAAAGTACAAAACTAGAATCTAGATTCACATAAACAAAGCCAGTCTCTCATAGTTATAGAAAGACTGGCTTTGTTGTTTATTATTCTTTTACATTACATTTCGTAACTTCACTGTATCAGATCAGAGAACACATAGTGATGAATATTGAAGAATACAGAGAATACTGCATTAGTAAAAAAGGAGTAACCGAATCTTTTCCTTTCGGAAAACTTCCTGATGTTTTAGTTTTTAAGGTATTAGGAAAAATGTTTACCGCTACAGATATAGCATCTTTTAAGGCGATAAGTGTAAAATGTGATCCCGATGATGTTGATACTCTTCGAAAAACCTATACCGCCGTAGCACCTCCATCCTATATGAGTAAAAAACACTGGAATAAAATACTAATGGATCACTCTATTCCTGATACGCTAATCAAACAATGGATAGATGATTCTTATAATCTGGTAATCAAAAAATTACCTGTTCGGGATCGAGATAAGCTAAAAGAATAGTAGTATTATAAATATGAAAACTTCGAATACTTCATCCAAATTTTCATTGCTTATCTTTATCTTTGAGTAAACAAAAGATTACATGTCAGAATACACACCGATTATCATTGCCGTTGGGGTAATCATCATATCAATTATTGTAGGTTTTTTTATTGGTAAATATGTAGTTTCATTACAACATAAAAGTGAAAAAAGCGCTACTAATGAAAGAGCAAATTTGCTTCAATCACAATTTGATGAGCATAAAAACAATACCGAAAAACAATTTTCAGAATTGATTAAAGAACGTGAAGAGATTCGTAGAGAAAAAGATTTTCTGAATACCGAACTTACCCGTCGTAATGCAGAATACGAAAATCTTCAACTTAAAAATGCATCACAAAAAGAAGAAGTAGAAAAACTTCAGGAAAAATTCACCAAAGAATTTGAAAATCTAGCCAATAAAATCCTGGAAGAGAAGTCTAATAAATTTACCGAACAGAACAAAGAGAATATTAAAAGTATTCTGAATCCTTTACAGGAAAAGATCAATACTTTTGAGAAAAAAGTAGAACAAACCCATAAAGAAAGTATCGATTATCATGCAGCACTGCGCCAGCAAATAGTAGGCCTTAAAGATCTTAATGAACAGATGAGTAAGGAAGCTACTAATCTCACCAAGGCTCTTAAAGGTGATAGTAAAATGCAGGGTAACTGGGGAGAATTAGTACTGGAACGTGTATTAGAAAAATCTGGATTAGAGAAAGATAGAGAGTATTTTGTACAACAAAGTTTTACTCTGGACGACGGACAAAGAGTAATGCCAGATGTAGTGATTTACCTACCAGACAATAAAAAGATGGTTATTGACGCTAAAGTAGCGCTTACTGCATACGAGCGTTATGTCAATGAAGAAGATGAAGAGCTAAAAACTACTCATCTCAAAGAACACATTACGTCATTAAAACGCCATGTAGATCAACTTTCAGAAAAAAACTATCAAGATCTGTATGATATCGAATCACCAGATTTTATTTTAATGTTTGTTCCTATAGAACCTGCTTTCGCGATAGCAATTAACCAGGATAGCAAATTATACAATCAGGCTTTCGAGAAAAATATAGTAATTGTTACTCCTTCTACTCTTTTGGCAACCCTACGTACGATTGACACCATGTGGAATAATGAAAAACAACAACGTAATGCAATCGAGATTGCACGACAGGCTGGAGCTTTATATGATAAATTTGAAGGATTGGTAAAAGATCTTACCGGTGTAGGCAAAAAAATAGATGATGCCAAAAAAGATTATTCTGCTGCAATGAATAAACTGGTAGAAGGTAGAGGAAATTTGATTACAAGTGTCGAAAAACTCAAAAAAATGGGGGCTAAAGCCAAAAAATCATTACCCGAAGCTATAATCAAAAGAGCAACTGAAGAAAATGAATAATCTATAAAAACATATATTAGTACTTATGGTATCGAGTTCAAATTTATCAGAAATCATACACAGGATTATTGGAGGGCTGTTTTATATCCTACCCATCCTGACATTTATAATCCTTACAATTTATTATATAAGTAAAAAAGGGACAACAAAAGAAGGAGTCCTTATACTTATCGGCAATATCCTGATCTTGATAGTAGCAATCTTGCATCAATTTATCTATATATTTGTAGATTCATGGGGATTTGACATATACCTTATTATCAACTCTGGAATAAGTACTATTTCATTCATTGGGTCCATACTTTTCTTAATTGGTTTCTATATGATGATCCAGAAAATTATCAAAAACAAGGTTTCAGAATAAATAATAACTATGGGCTTAGACATTACAGAGATTATTAAATACCTTTTTCAGGGTGTTTTAACTTCTATACCACAATTAGTTATCGTTATACTATGCATCTATTACCTAATTAAAGTAGGATCAAAGATAGATGGGGTATTATTAACTATTGGTAGTATTATTTCAATATTATGTAATATTTCGAATGTGGTAGGTGCTGTATACATCAGTACATTAGGAGTAGATTCTTATGTAATTTATTTATATATCATACAAGGTTTTTCTATTCTAGGGTCAATTCTTTTTGCAATTGGCTTTTTTATTCTAATAAGAAAAATAATAAAGAATAAAGTATACTTGTCTAATACTAGAACAAATAATTAAAAGATGTAAACACATGAAATCTATACTTATAAAAATATATTTCTTTCTATTTCTTTTCGGAAATGTTTTTCATATTACTACTGCACAGCAGGTTTATTTTCCTGAGCAGGGAAGCTGGCAAGAAAAAAGTCCGACCGAATTTAAAATAGATGCACAAAAACTTCAGGAAGCGATACAATTTGCTCAAGACCATGAATATTCAGGATCAAAAGATTTACGTGAAGCCATCGTAAAAGGTTTTAAGCATGAGCCATATCATAAAATCCTGGGACCTACTAAAAAAAGAGGAGGCCCTGCCGGTCTTATCATTAAAGATGGATATATTATATCGAAGTGGGGAGATGTTAATAGAGTAGATATGACATTTAGTGGGACCAAAAGTTATTTATCTACTATGGCAGGATTAGCCGTAGATCATAAATTAATACATTCTGTTGATGATCATACTTATAAAACTATATGGGATCATACATTTGATGGAAAGCATAACAAGAAAATTACCTGGCGACACTTACTCACACAATCTTCAGATTGGTCTGGGCAACTATGGGGAGGATACGACTGGGCAGATCGACCTCCAAGAGAAGGCGGTATTGACGATTGGAAATATAGAAAATTAAACGAACCTGGAACTGTTTTTAAGTACAACGATATTCGTGTTAACGTATTAGCATATTCATTACTAAATGTTTGGAGAAAACCACTACCACAAATATTAAAAGAAAAAATAATGAACCCCATCGGTGCTTCAACTACCTGGAGATGGTATGGATATAAAAACTCTTGGGTTACTATCGATGGTATCAATATGCAATCTGTAAGTGGCGGTGGTCACTCTGGTGGTGGGTTATTCATTAATACATTAGATCACGCCCGATTTGGATTACTTTTTCTTAATGATGGAAACTGGAACGGAACACAATTACTTTCTAAAGAATGGATTGAAGAAGCTGTCAAGCCTTCGCAAGCAAATCCCAACTATGGTTTTATGTGGTGGCTTAACCAAAAAGGGGCAAATCACTGGGAAGGGTTACCAGAACATTTATACTACGCTGCAGGTTTTGGCGGTAATTTTATTGTAATCGACCAAAAACAAAACTTAGTGGTAGTTACTCGATGGCTCGAACCCAATCAGATCGATGAGTTTATGACCAAAGTATATAACGCTTTCTAAATATGAAAAAAACACTCGCAATACTCATCATTGTTATCTTAACTCTTTTTGCAGCATGGTATGTATTTATATATTATGCGTCTTACAGTGAAGGAACCCGGAGTGGCGAACTTATAAAATTCAGCAATAAAGGAGTGCTATTCAAAACCTGGGAAGGTGAAATAAGTCAGGGGATTTCTGGAGCACAAATATTTAGTTTTTCTGTTGAAAGTCAAAAAGAAGATATTATTAAGAAACTTGAAAAATTTCAGGGCAGATATGTAAAATTAAAATATAAGGAGCGTTTTGGTAAAGTTTCCTGGCTTGGAGACACAAAGTATTTTGTGATCGATGTCGTCGAAGAAGACTCTCCTCACTTCAGAAATAAGTAGTGTAGTTTTTGAACTACATAGCATCAACTAAATAAATACTAGAATGAAAAAGTATAAAACCAATACCGAATCCAGAGTAGTTATTTCAGAACTTATGCTTCCCTCCCATTCTAATTTTAGTGGAAAAATACATGGTGGTTATATCTTGTCTCTGATGGATCAAATTGCTTTTGCATGTGCTTCCAAACATTCTGAAACTTATTGCGTGACTGCTAGTGTAGATAAGGTAGATTTCTTAAAGCCTATTGAAGTAGGTGAGCTTGTAACTCTTAAAGCATCTGTTAATCATGTAGGAAACACCTCTATGGTTGTAGGAGTACGAGTCGAATCTGAGAATATACAAACAAGTAAAGTAAAACATTGCAACTCTAGTTATTTTACTATGGTGGCCAAAAATGACAAAGGTAAAAGTGTACCTATACCAGGATTGATCTTAGAAAACAAAACTGCAATTCGTCGTTTTGTAAGAAGTATTATACGTAAAGAAGACGCAGTTACAAGACATAATCGTTTCAAAGATTCAGAATTTGAGCTTAAATCCCACCTCGAAATTCTCAATAAATATAACGTGAAGATCAATTTATAATTAGATCACTATTACTACGTTATACCATCTATTAGCAAAATCTTTGTATATTTCATATAAAAAACCCCGTTTATGAAAAACACATTCAAAAAAATTGTGGTACTACTTATCGTAGTATTTTGTTTTAATTGTAGCAGTAGTGATGATGGTACTCAACCTAATCCTGATCCTGATCCTGATCCTGATCCAAACCCAAATAAAATCACAACTTATGATGCTGATGTTAAAGCCATTATAGATGAGCAATGTTTACGGTGTCATACTATACCTCTTACGGATGGCGCTCCTTTTCCTATGCGTAATTATGCTGAAACTATAGTAGGTGTAAATAGAGATCTTGTTCTTAGAGTTAAATCCACAGGAGTTAACGTAATGCCACCAGAAGGTCGGTTACCACAATCAACTATTGATATCATCCTAGATTGGGAAGCCGATGGTTTTAAAGAGAAATAACAAGATACCGGTCAAAAAAATAGTATCCTAACGTATTATTTAGAACAAAAAGAAGAGGCTGGATTATCCAGCCTCTTACAAACTCAAAATATATATGGACTACCTGTTAGTTAACGGTAGCTATAGGAGCCGTATATCCCCCTTTACTTACAGAACCATCTGTTCCTGTACTATTACCTCTTAATAATAATATTCCTGCTACGTGTGGTGATGCCATAGAAGTACCAGAGATTTTATTAAATCCTCCGTTGATCCAAGTAGACCATACATTAGTCCCTGGCGCCCATCTATCTACACTACTACCATAACAAGAGCTATATGCTGGACTATCTGTCCTTGTCATGTTACCAATACACCATGAATTAGCAGTTGATAATTGTTGTGGAGAATAGTATTGAGTATCATCATTACTGTTACCCGCTGCCATAGCACCATAAGCTGTTTGTTCTAGGTTTCTAAACGCATTATCTACAGCGTTATTAATTTGACGGTATGGATACCCTACACTATAATTCCAAGTATCTCCGTTGCTTGCATTTCTAGCAACATAGTCTATTCCGGCAAGAATTCCGGCATCACTACCACTACCTTGTGCATTTAAAACTCTCACAGATACTATAGTAGCACCATAAGCTACACCGATAACTCCAGAACCATTATTTTTTGCAGCAACAGTTCCTGCTACATGAGTACCATGACCATTTTGATCTTGCCAAGATCCACCCACAAAACTTCTGCTTCGGTTAGTATCAATATTTAAATCACTATGTGGTGCAACACCACTATCGATGATCCAACAAGTTTTACCTGAACCATCTGCTCTACCTACTCGGTTTATACCCCAAGGTAAAAAGTCTCCACTCGGTAGCCAAGAATCATTAGTAGTTGCTTTATTATGTACAGTTGCAGGAAGTTCTCTTACAGGTTCTCCCATTTCAACATCCAACTTTCTAATATAGTTAGGCTGCACATATGCTACTTCAGAATCACTTTTAAGCATTTCTACCTGCTTTTCTGATAAGTTTTTTACAAAAAAACCTTGGATAGCATTACTATAGGTTTGTTTTATATTATTTTCTTGTATAGCATACTTAGATAAGGTTTGCTGTGATTTAGCCTTCACACCTCCACTTTTACCATACAAAGATTTATCTTCTTTATAAATTACAATATACTCACCAGGTACTGCCTGGTCTGCCCCTACAGTTTCTGTAGTATCTATTCCTGTTTCTATAGGAGTAACCTCATCTACATCTTTTTCACAACTAAAAAAGAGGAAAGAAAAGACTGTTAATGTGCTTAAAATTCTAAGTTGAGTTTTCATTATTATTTGTTTTTGTTAAAATTTAATTTTAGTTTTAAATTAAAATGTTGAGCTCTTCACTAAAATTTGTTGCTCAAAAGTAAAGATTAATTCAAATAAACAAATACGGTAAACACATAACAAACAACTATTTACACCACAAACACACCCTTTTCTTATTAATAAAAAGTGAGTAAAATCATCTAATGCAACATTGTTGCATTATTGAAAATCAAGGGGTTAAACCCAAAAAAGTAATGTGTAAAAAGAAGAAAAATTCAGAAGAAAAAAGACAATGATATTTTAATGAAATTTAACTATTTTTAACACAAATTAACCTTTAATTAACAATTAATTGAAGCATATTCGAAATAAATCAGCACTATTTTTACGATATTCTTATTCCACAAATCAATATTACATTCAAGTTTATAATCATTTATTTATACATTGAAACAAAAAAACCACTGTTCAACACTTTCACTTACGATCGAATATTAGATTTCATGTAATTTCTTTGTAAGAACCTAAAAAATAACACTTTATAGGTTTTCCTCTATAAACTCATTTCCATTTCCTTTAAAAGTAACTCCTACTCTTCTTATTATTCTTGCCTTTGTATTGCATTGACATCTTAGCTTTTAATCTAAATAATGATAATTATCATTATTTAGATTAAATTAAAATAAAATATTTGCCTTAATAATTCAACTATCCAAAAAATGAAACACATTTTTATTCTTCTACTATTATTATCAAATATTTTACTAGCCAACAATACATTTGATATTTCGGGAAAAGTAACAACAAATAACGAATCCTTACCTTTTGTGAATATATACTTAAAAGGGACTAAAACAGGTACAGTAAGTCAGGAAAACGGAAATTTTATAATTGAAAATATTCCTGAAGGTGATTATGTTTTGATAGCGTCTTTTACAGGTTTTAAAACTTTTCAAAAACAAATCTCTTTACAAGGAAAGAACATTATAATTAATATCAATCTTGAAGAGGTTGAAATTCTAGATGAAATTGTAATAACCGGAACTTTAAAACCCGTAAAAAGACTTGAAAGTCCAGTTCCTGTAGAAGTATATTCACCAACGTTCTTAAAAAAGAATCCTGCTCCTAATATTTTTGAGGCTCTGCAAAATGTAAATGGTGTACGACCACAAATCAATTGTAGTGTATGCAACACTGGTGATATCCATATAAACGGTTTAGAAGGCCCTTATACTTTGGTTTTAATAGATGGTATGCCTATTGTAAGTGGTTTATCTACTGTTTATGGACTTTCTGGAATACCAAATTCTCTAATCGAACAAGTTGAAATAATTAAAGGTCCTGCTTCTTCTCTGTATGGTAGTGAAGCTGTTGGTGGATTAATTAATGTAATTACAAAATTACCAGAAAACGCACCCATCTTTTTTGCAGATAGTTATGTAACAGATTGGGAAGAATTAAATCTAGATTTAGGGTTTAAGACCAAAATTGGTAAAAAATCCAATATGCTTTTCGGAGCTAATTACTTTAATTACTCAAATCCAATTGATAATAATAAAGACAACTTTACGGATGTCACTTTGCAAGATAGAATTTCTGTTTTTCAAAAATGGGATTTTTTCAGAAAAAGCAATCGCGTGTTTTCAGTAGCCGGTCGTTTCTTTTATGAAGATCGTTGGGGTGGCGAAATGCAATGGACTCCAGAATTCAGAGGTCGTAATGACATATATGGAGAAAGTATTTATACCACACGTTACGAAGTAATTGGTAAATATCAATTACCAATAGAAGAAAATATGATGTTTCAGTTTTCATACTCAGATCACGATCAAAATTCTGCTTATGGAGATACTTTTTATCTGGCAAAACAGCGTATTGGTTTTGGGCAATTAACTTGGGATAAATCCAAACAAAATCACGATCTTCTTTTTGGAGCGGCAATGCGTTACAATTATTATGATGACAATACCCCTATTACAGAAAAATCGGATAAAATTGTAATTCCTTCCTTTTTTGCTCAAGACGAAATAGCAATAAGCGAAAAACATAAACTGTTACTTGGAGCAAGATATGACTATGACAAAAGGCATGGTAATATTTTTACTCCAAGATTAGCTTATAAATTTAACCCTACAGCACATGATATTTTTAGACTAAATGCCGGAACGGGGTTTAGAGTTGTAAATCTATTTGCTGAAGAACACGCTGCACTAACAGGCTCACGGGATGTGATAATAGAAGAAGAACTAAGACCTGAAAAATCTTATAATGTTAATATTAATTATCTAAAAAAACTATATACCAAAAACAGCATGATTATTGGTATTGATGCATCTGCGTGGTATACTTATTTTACCAATGCTATCTTACCAGATTATGATACCAATCCAAATCAAGTTATCTACGATAACTTGGATGGTTCTGCCACAAGTATGGGATTAAGTCTTAATTTAGATGCTGTTCTCTCAAGTAATTTTAAAGCTTTAGCAGGATTTACAATCCAAGACGTGTCTCAAAAAGAAAATGGTATTAAAGAACAACAAGTACTTACTGAAAAGTATTCAGGGACTTGGTCTGTTTCTTATAAAAATTTCAATTATAATTTTACGATTGATTACACGGGAAATCTATATGGCCCAATGCGCTTACCTGTTTTGGGTGAATTGGATCCCAGAAAAGATGAATCTCAAGTTTGGAGTATCCAGAATATTCAATTTACCTATGATGGTTTGAAGAATTTTGAATTGTATAGTGGAGTAAAGAACTTGTTAAACTGGACACCTAATAAAGGGAATCCCTTTATCATAGCAAGAGCTGATGATCCTTTTGATGAGAATGTGATTTTTGATACTAACGGAAATGTTATTCCTACGGCAGACAACCCTTATGGCTTATCTTTTGACCCAACATACATTTATGCACCAAACCAAGGCAGACGTTTATTTATTGGTTTAAGATATAAATTAGATTAATTATTTTTCATACTACAAAAGCTGTATATATTACTAATACACATCTAGATCTAAGAACAAATTGAAGCAAATGTTTATCGTTATTTATTACCTTATGAGTAAAACGAGTTAAAGAAATGAAAAAACCAGATTGCGTATTTGCCAATCTGGTTTTTTTATAATCTCTATATTGTAGCCTACTACTTACTCAAATACATTTTTCGTCTTGAGTATAAGTCATAGAATTGATCGTCTTTTAGATCATCTATAAACAAAATACTCTCTCCTGTACTTTTCATTTCTGGTCCTAATTTCTTATTCACATTAGGGAATTTATTGAAAGAGAATACTGGTTGTTTAATTGCATATCCATCTAGATGAGGTTTGAAATCAAAATCTGTCACTTTCTTTTCTCCCAGCATTACTTTGGTTGCATAATTTACATAGGGTTCTCCATATGCTTTAGCAATAAAAGGTACTGTTCTAGAAGCTCTTGGATTTGCTTCAATGATATATACTATATCATCTTTGATCGCAAACTGAATATTTATTAATCCCACGGTATTTAAGGCCAGAGCAATCTTATTTGTATGATCTTTAATCTGTTGCATTACAAACTCTCCCAAATTAAATGGAGGTAAAGTAGCATTAGAATCTCCTGAGTGAATTCCACAAGGTTCAATATGCTCCATAATACCAATGATGTATACATTTTCTCCATCACATATTGCATCTGCTTCTGCTTCGATCGCACCATCGAGATAGTGGTCTAATAATAATTTATTATTAGGGATTTTGCGTAACAAATCGACAACATGCTCTTCTAATTCTTGCTTATTGATTACGATTTTCATTCCTTGCCCTCCTAATACATAAGATGGTCTTACTAAAATTGGAAAATCCAAACGATCTGCCACTTCAAGTGCTTGATCTGCAGTTTCTGCAATATCAAACTCGGGATAAGGAATATTGTTTTCCTGTAATAATTTAGAGAAATGCCCTCTATCTTCAGCAAGATCTAGAGATTGGTAACTTGTTCCTATAATCTTGATACCATAGCGATCTAGCTTTTCAGCAAGCTTTAATGCTGTTTGCCCACCAAGTTGAACAATTACTCCTTCTGGTTTCTCATGTCTGATAATATCATAAATATGTTCCCAAAATACGGGTTCAAAATATAATTTATCTGCCGTATCAAAATCGGTAGATACAGTTTCTGGATTACAATTGATCATTATCGTTTCATATCCACATTCTGCAGATGCCAATACGCCATGTACACAGCAATAATCGAATTCGATCCCTTGTCCAATCCTGTTTGGACCCGAACCTAAAACAACAATTTTCTTTTTATCACTAACAACACTCTCATTAGACACATATTTTTCTCCTTCTGGTGTTTCTATTTCGGCTTCAAAAGTAGAATAGAAATATGGAGTCTCTGCCTTAAATTCAGCAGCACAAGTATCTACTAATTTATATACTCTTTTTACTCCCAGTTCATCTCTTTTATTGTAGACTTCACTTTCATAACACCCTACCATATGAGCTATTTGTCTATCTGCAAAACCTTTTTGTTTAGCTTCCAGGATTAATTCTTTGGTAAGAGATTGTATCGTATATGTCGAAATTTCTTTTTCCAGATTATAAAGTTCCTCATACTGTTTTAGGAACCACATGTCTATTTTTGTGATTTCGTGTATTCTGCTTAATGGGATTCCCATCTGAATAGCATCATAGATTACAAATACACGATCCCAACTGGCATAGGTAAGTTTATCTATAATTTGATCATAGTCTTTATATCCTTTTCCATCAGCTCCAAGTCCATTTCTTTTAATTTCTAAAGACTGAGTAGCTTTATGTAATGCTTCCTGAAACGATCTACCAATTGCCATTACTTCTCCAACAGATTTCATCTGAAGTCCTAATGTACGATCAGATCCTTCGAATTTATCAAAATTCCATCGTGGTATTTTTACAATTACATAATCCAATGTAGGTTCAAATAAAGCCGAAGTAGATTTGGTAATCTGGTTATCTAATTCATCCAGGTTATATCCAATAGCCAGTTTTGCAGCTATTTTGGCAATCGGATATCCTGTTGCTTTTGACGCTAATGCAGATGAACGAGAAACTCTAGGGTTAATCTCGATCGCAATAATATCTTCATTTTCATCAGGGCTTACTGCAAACTGTACATTACATCCTCCTGCAAAATCCCCTATACTACGCATCATATGGATTGCCATATCACGCATACGTTGAAAAGTTTTATCACTTAAAGTCATTGCCGGAGCGACTGTAATCGAATCCCCGGTATGGATTCCCATAGGATCCATATTCTCTATAGTACAAATAATAACTACATTGTCATTATTATCTCTTAACAATTCTAATTCATACTCTTTCCACCCGATAAGGGCTTTATCAATCATTACTTCATGAATTGGAGAAATCTCCAGCCCACGCGTTAATAACTCGTCAAAATCTTCTTCCTTATAAACAATAGATGCGCCTGCTCCACCAAGTGTGTATGAAGCTCTAATTACAAGAGGAAATCCAAATTCTTGGGCGATCTCTTTTCCTTTTAGATAAGAATTGGCAGTTGCCTGAGGAGCCATTGGAATCCCAATAGAAAGCATTAGTTCTCTAAACTGTTCTCTATCTTCAGTAATATTTATAGCATCAATATCTACTCCTATGATCTCTACATCAAAATCTTTCCATATTCCTTTTTCATCTGCTTCAATACAAAGATTAAGAGCAGTTTGTCCTCCCATAGTAGGTAATACAGCATCAATCTGAGGGTGTTCTTTTAGAATCCCTATTATTGATTTAGTATTTAATGGTTTAAGGTATACATGATCCGCCATAGAAGGATCTGTCATAATAGTAGCAGGATTCGAATTGATCAGAATTGTTTCTATCCCATCTTCTCTTAAAGAACGCAGCGCTTGTGTACCAGAATAATCAAACTCACACGCTTGACCAATAACAATTGGTCCTGATCCTATAATAAGTATACTCTTTAGTTTTTCTCTTTTTGGCATGTAGTAACAGTATTGCTTTTCCTAAAAAATTATGTATTAGATATAAAAAAAGGCGTTACCTATAAAGTAACACCTTCAATATTTTTAATGAACGTTATCATTAGTGCTTATGTCTTAGTTCAGACGAAACAGATATCTTCTTTCTTCCTTTTGCTCTTCTACGAGCCAACACCTTTCTACCATTTGCAGAAGCCATACGCTCTCTGAAACCGTGTTTGTTTTTTCTCTTTCTCTTCGATGGTTGAAACGTTCTTTTCATTGCTGTATATCTTTATAAATCTTCTTGAAATATCTAATTTAATCTTTTTGAGAATTTCTTCTCAAAACTGCGGGCAAATATACAAAGAGTTTTTACTTTGACAAACGTAAATATCAAATATTTTTTATCCAAAAAAATTAGTTTCTTTGCACAAGGAAACCACAATCCTTTTTTTATGAAAAAAACAATCATTTATATATTAGTATTGATAATATCAATTACTGGTTTTTCTCAAGCTACTTTGCAATATAATTTAAATGTTGGAGATTCTTTTGCAATTCGCCAGGATTCTGAACAAATAATTACGCAAGATATTTCTGGAAACAAACAAACGATCACAAATGATATTAGCGCAGAGATGTCTTTTGTAGTGAAAAAAGTAGAAAATAATCTGTTTTATATAGAAATGAAATACCAAACATTAAAAATGAAAACAAGTTCTCCTTCTTTAGGAGTTCTTATGGACATGGATACTTCTATAACACCAGATTCTACCGATGTGCAAGGACTTATTTTTCAAGGACTTATTAACTCCCCTATTACCTTGGTAATGCAAAAAAATGGTAAAATTAATGCTTTAGAAGGAACAGAAGTTCTTATCGATAATATGATTAAAAATGCCGGTATTACAGATCCTAATACCATAACACAAGTTCGTGCCAGTTTAGATCAACAATGGGGAGATAACCAATTACTGGGTAATTTTGAGCAAATGACCTACATATATGGTAAAAATAAAGCTACACTTGGTGACAACTGGGAAAATGAGTATACCGGTAAAATGAAAAGTAAAAATAAATGGAATATCACTTCAATTACTGACAAGAATACTAAAATTGCAGGCACATCAGAAGTAGAAATGGAAAACATAAATGCTAGTGCTACTGTGATTGTATCGGGTTCTCTAAAAACAATGATAACTGTTAATAGTAAAACAGGAATTATGCTAGAAGGGAATGCAGAAGGTATTTGTAAAGGAAATACACTAATCTCTACTATGCCAGATACCAAAATACCAACAACAATAGAATTTAAAAATAACTACAAAACAATAAAATAAGGTTAAAAATGTACAATAAAAATATAAAATTAGTAATCGCAGTAATCGTTACCGGAGTAGCAATATGGCAGATAGTAGAAGGATATGTAGGTAATGGAATTATGCTTATTTTATTAGCTGCAATTTTTGTCTTTTTATATTTTAAAAATGAATTAATTCTCCTGGCTTTCTTAAGATTACGTAAACAAGATTTTGAAGGCGCCAAAAAATGGTTAAATAAAATCAAAAACCCTGAAAGTGCTCTTACTGTAAAACAACAAGGGTATTACAACTATCTTCTTGGTATTATGCTATCGCAAACCAATATCACGCAAGCCGAAAAGTATCTTAAGAAAGCAATTAAACTAGGATTATCGATGAATCAGGATCTTGCAGTGGCAAAATTAAACCTTGCTGGTATTGCGATGACCAAACGTCGTAAAAGAGAAGCTCAAATACTGCTTACAGAGGCCAAAAAATTAGACAAACACAATATGCTTAAAGATCAAATAACAATGATGAAACAGCAAATGAAGAAAATTTAGGCATACTAATTGTACATAAAATTACGTTTAATGATAGTTTAATGCAATCTTTAGAACGTTTTTTAATTAAGTTAACAGCTGAAGTTTTGCAGCTAAAAAATGTTTTTTTTGGTGGCATTATATTACATTAGCTACCGTAATCTATTTATAATGAAGAAATTATTAGTATTAGGAATACTCTCTTTATATTTTAGCAATTCCTTTGCTCAAGAAGAAAGACAAATACCATTTTCGGTTGCTATTTCGGCGCATATCGTAAAATATAACCAAAAAATTGATCTTGCTTATCAAGATAAAGATCTGGAACGTGCTGAATTCTTATTTGACTCTTTGGTAACTAATCACCTTAGCGGAACTTATATGGATAACTTTAATGTATATCCACTAAAAGGAGATCCTATTCTTTTAAGGGATTACGAAAAGCCAATTTTTCTTATTACATATGCTTCCTGGTGTGTTCCCGGTATTGGAGAAATCCCTGCCCTAAACGATTTAGCCGATAGATTTCATGATCAGATTGATTTTGTAGTACTCTTCTGGGATAATAAAGTAAAATTAAAAGAAAAAGTAAAAGAATACAATAGTAACATCCACTTAGTGCATATTGATGAAAAGACGAACCAGGATTCATATATCATCAATAAGCTAAAACATGCATTAGGCTTTCCTATGATGTATTTTATAGATGGAAATAAAAAGATACTGGATATTAGAAAAATTGTCACTCATCACTCAAGTGAAACACTAAGTAACTCATACAATATTCATTTCAATTCATTATCCAAAGGGGTTTCTCTTTTAATTGCTGATTTAGATTTAAATACTGAAACAAAAAACGCTGAGTCTGAAGAAAAAGAAAATGAAGATCAACGAACGGATAAAGAACGAAATATTGATGAAGAATATGAGAGATACAAGCAAGAACGCGATTCTATAAATAAAAAGGACAATTAGTCTCTATTTACCAAAAATCATCTTTATTGCTACTAACAAAAGTACTCCTCCAAATATTTTTTTTAGTAATGCTTGATTTATAGAAATTGCCAATTTACTTCCTAAATACCCTCCTATAATGAAGGTTACCGCTATTACAACTGCGTATTTCCAGTTTACAAATCCTTCTTGATAGTAGTTATATGCTGCTAATAATGTTACAGGAACTGCCAATACCGCAAGACTGGTTCCCTGAGCTTCGTGTTGAGAAAAATTCACCCACAAAATCAAAAGAGGAATCATAATAACACTACCTCCTATCCCCAATGTACCACTAAAAAATCCTGCTAATAATCCAATTAAGATTAACGAAATAAGTACTGAAGTATTCACACACATTTAAATTTTAGTAATCATCTAGCACTGATAACTAATTATCAAATCAAGAACGTTTGATTACCACGTTCATTAATTAAAAGTAGTTTCAAATATCTGTTTTCACAAGAAGTTTAAACAATAACCGACATAATGTATTTTTCTAAATGTCATGTTTTATCCTACTTTAAAACAAGTAGCTAACTTAGATAAAAAATCTCAATTTTTTATTGCCCGGTTGTAGTTTTATAATACCCTTCTCTTGGTATTTTTATAAGATACTCTTTACCAGAATGATTATTTAAACGAGCTTCTCTAAGCCAGGGGTTATGTAGTTTTAAGATTTTATAATTGATATCATATTGCTCGGCAAAAGTAGTAAAATCAGCAATAGGTTCATCTACCAAAACATTAAATGTAGGGATATGAGTATATAAATCTTCATTGCTAAAATTAAAACCATATTCCTTTGGGTTGCTCAAGATTTCTTTTACAGCAACGATCCTAAACACATACCTTCCAGTTTCTTCTCCTAATAAGAGATCATAATACGAAGTCACTTTTTGTTTTTCGAGTCGTTTATTAACCCCTGCTCTACCAGCATTATAAGCTGCTGCTGCCAAAGTCCAGGAACCAAATTTCTCTTTTGCTTTCTTAAGATATCTACAAGCTACCATTGTAGATTTTTCGATATGGTAACGTTCATCTACATTTTCATTTACTTCTAGTCCATATTCTTTAGCAGTACCTTTTAATATTTGCCAAAACCCTGTTGCTCTTGCAGGAGATACAGCCTGAGTTAAACTACTTTCTATTACTGCCAGGTATTTAAAATCATCAGGAACACCCTGCTCTTTAAGAATGGGTTCTATAATAGGAAAATACTTATTAGCTCTCTTAAAAAGAAGTAAACCATTAGATTGCCAGTAAGTGTTAACCAACAATTCTCTGTCCATTCGTTCTCTTATATCTGGATTTTCTATAGGAACTAATTCTCCAGAAAAATTAAGATTATCTGGCATTGCAATAGCATATACATTATAATCATTTACTAATTTTTCTTCCAGCATCTCTTGAGCCAATGGTTTTTCTGGCTGATGGTCTTGTGTAGCGTTTACTAAAATTCCGAAGGTGAACAATACACCTAAAAGAACTAAAAATTTCTTAATCGTTTTCATTATTTAAGTAGATTTTGATTTTATTGGGGAATAAAACATATTTTTACAATATAGCTCAAAAAGTTGGATCAATGCAAGTTATCGCTAATTATTTCTGGCAAATACTTATTAAACCACCTAGCTCTATTTACAATCATAACATGAGTTCCCCCATCAACTGTTATACAGTTTTTTATATTCGTGATAGGAAAAACAATGTCTTTATCTCCATGAATATGAATAAGTTTATCTAATGTTTTTTCCTGATCCCAGCATACCATTTTTTCAATAGCCCAATCTAAATATCTTTTATCATTTATTGATAAATATTTTTGATACATAGCTGCACGTTTTTTTGCAAAATCACCAAAAGCAAGTTTTTCCCAATTATCAATTTTAGAAACTAGTGTGGTAGGCAATAATTTATAAGCCTTGGTTTTTCTAGCGATTTTAATTCGAGTAGGTAATTCAAACTTGTTCTTAACACTCGAAATAATAACAAGCTTCTTTACATTTAAATATTTACTCATTTCTTGTACCATTACTCCCCCAAATGATACTCCAATCAAAATACAGTTTTTATATTCAATTTCCTCACACATACGCTTAGCGTAATTCTCTATAGATTCTTTCTTATCAGGGATTTTCCAAGGTAGTGTTTGAGTAACAAATTTATCCTTGGGAAGCTTAATATATTCGAAAATTGAAACATCTGCTGCCATTCCTGGAACAAAGTAAACATGGCTAACTTCCTGCGACATAGGTATTTTAACAGTGGGTATTAAATTTAAAACTCTAATTTTCTTATCTTTGCATATCAAAATTATAGTATTCCTTTGTTAGAAAAAAGGAAATATTGAGTTAAATTTTTGCAAAAGGGAATTTTAGAACTAACTAATCTTAGTTAGACAGGATCAGGTCAAACCTTATGTTTTTTAAGTTAATGACCTTTATTTTAGGCATATATACCTATAAAATCCTATCTAATAAGGTAGTTATGATCAGTAAGGTTAACTCCTTCTAGACATTTGATTACATACCTCAATAATTAAAAAAAATATGGAGAACATGAGTGCTGTTGAATTAGAAATTACAGATAATGAATTTCTAAGACAATTCGAAACTACAATTGACGGTCAAAAAACAAAGATCGAATACGCGCTACAAGAAAGAAAAATTTTTCTTACTAAACTTATCATGAGTGAAGAACACATTGAAAAAGGCTATGAACAAGATTTCATTATTGCAGTATTTAATGTAATTGAAGAACGTAATATCAGATTAGTTCCTACTTGCCCAATTATTGCAAAATTTATGCGAAAAAACCGAAGGAAATATAAAGATTTACTTCCTGTAGGAATAAACATATAGTCTCTATTGTTTTAAACTAAAAAAGTCTGCTGTACAGCAGACTTTTTTAGTAATATTATATATCGTTTTTATGCAATAAAATCAAATCTCACCATACCATCTTCATCGATAGTCGTTAGTTTAACCTTATGCAAGGTATTTACATACAATGGATTCCATGGCATTTTTACTTTTACGTAATTTTCAGTAAAACCATGTATATATCCTTCTTTATTTTCAGACTCAAACAAAACTGTTCGTTCTGTTCCCAATTGACTTTCATAAAATGCTCTTCTCTTCTTTACAGATAATCCCCGTAACATTTTACTTCTTTTCTTTCTAACTTCCTGAGAAATCGCTCCTTCTAAATCCGCTGCAACAGTATTATCTCTTTCAGAATATGTAAATACATGTAAATACGATATATCTAATCGAGATAAAAAGTTATAAGTGTCTAAAAAATGATCATCGGTTTCCCCAGGAAAACCAACAATAACATCCACCCCTATACACGCATGAGGCATTACTTCTTTAATTTTATGTACTCGGTCTATATAAAGGTCACTAAGATATCTGCGTCTCATCAATTTTAAGATATCATCATTCCCAGACTGTAAAGGAATGTGAAAATGAGGAACAAAAGTTCTGGAGCTTGATACAAAATCTATAGTTTCATTTTTAAGTAAATTTGGCTCTATAGATGAAATTCGTAATCGCTCTATCCCTTCAACTTCATCCAATGCTTGTACCAATTCAAAAAAAGTATGCTCATGTTTCTTATTCCCATACTCTCCTTTACCATAATCTCCTATATTAACCCCGGTAAGTACAATCTCTTTAATCCCTTTTTCAGAAATCTCTTTAGCATTTTGCAATACATTTTGCAGGGTATCACTTCTTGAAATTCCCCTAGCAAGTGGTATTGTACAATAGGTACACTTATAATCGCAACCATCCTGTACTTTTAAAAATGCACGAGTACGATCACCGATAGAATAGCTACCTACATAAAAATCAGCTTCTTCGATTTCACAAGAATGCACTTCTCCAAAATCATTCTTAGAAAGATCGTTAATATAATTGGTAATCTTAAATTTCTCTGTAGCACCCAAAACTAAGTCTACACCATCAACAGCAGCTAATTCTTCCGGTTTTAACTGGGCATAGCATCCCACAGCAGCTACAAAAGCATCAGGATTCCCTTTTTGAGCTTGCTTAACTATGGTTTTAAATCGTTTATCAGCATTTTCAGTAACAGAACATGTGTTAATTACATAGATATCTGCATTTTCAGAAAAATCTACACGATCAAACCCTTCATCGATAAAATCCCTAGCTATTGTAGAGGTTTCCGAAAAATTCAGCTTACAACCCAATGTATAAAAAGCAACTTTTTTTCTCATAAAACATAAGTGTCATTTCCGCAGGGGCAGAAATCTCATTATATTTACCCATACTAAACTCAAAAATATTGAGTCACTCTAGAATAAATTTTCAGGGTGCAAATATACCAACAATAATTCGTTTACTAAAATTGAAGTGTATTCATTATTTTTCCATAATCCGTTATTTAACAATAACTTATATTTTATTCACACTGATATCTTGTGGAGATTCTTCTAAAGAAAACAAGGATCATTTGGTATTTCGGTATAATCAATATGAAAATATAAGTTCATTAGATCCTGCATTTGCACGGAATGTCCCTAATATCTGGTCTACAAATCAACTGTTTAACAGTTTGATACAACTAGACGACTCTTTACATATTAAGCCAGATATCTCAAAAAGATGGAGAATTTCTGAAGATGCACTCACCTACACTTTTACACTTCGAAATGATGTGAAATTTCACAAACATGAACAATTTAAAACAAAAGACAGCACCCGCCATGTTATTGCAGCGGATTTTGTGTATAGTTTTAATAGATTGGTTGATCCCAAAGTAGCATCTCCTGGTAATTGGGTTCTTAAGACTGTAGACACCTACAAGGCCGTTAATGATACTGTTTTCGAAATTAAGTTAAAAAAACCTTTCCCTGCATTTTTAGGGTTAATGAGTATGCGATATTGCTCTGTAGTTCCCAGGGAAATTGTAGAATTTTATGGTAACCAATTTAGAGCTAACCCCATTGGCACAGGTCCTTTTAAGTTTAAATTATGGGAAGAAAATATCAAGCTCGTTTTACGCAAAAATGAATTGTATTTTGAAAAAGATAAAAATGGTAAGCAACTCCCCTATCTCGAAGCTGTAGCTGTTACCTTTTTACCAGATAAGCAAAGTGAATTTTTGCAGTTTGCCAAAGGAAATATCGATTTACTAAACAGCCTGGACGCTTCATATAAAGATGAATTATTAACCCCTAGCGGCAAGTTACGAGAGAAATACCAAGACCGTATTAACATTAGCAAAGGTTCTTATCTGAATTCTGAATACCTGGGCTTTTATCTGGATACAGACAAAAAGGAAATACAGTCTCAAGTACTGAGAAAGGCCATTAATTATGGCTTCGACAGAAAAAAAATGATCACCTATCTAAAGAATGGTATAGGAACTCCTGCAACACATGGTTTTATCCCAAAGGGTATCCCCGGGTTTAATAGTATTCCTGGATATGAATATGATCCGGAAAAAGCCCGTAGATTAGTCGAAACCTACAAAAAACAAACAGGAGACAACAACCCAACGATACGAATTGCTACAGATGCAAATTACCAAAGCATCTGTGAATTCATACAAAGAGAGCTCGAAAAAGTTGGATTAAACATCATAGTAGACGTAATGCCATCTACTACGATACGCCAAAAGAAATGGAAAGGAAAATTAGAATCATTTCGTGCCAGTTGGATTGCAGATTACCCAGATGCCGAAAATTTTCTATCGCCATACTACAGTAAAAACTTTACTCCTCATGGCCCTAACTATACACATTTCAAAAATGAAACTTTTGATCGGTTATACGAAGAAAGTTTCTTAATAACCGATATCAAAATAAGAGAACAGCATTATGCAAAAATGGACTCTATTATTATTGCCAATGCCCCTATCGTCCCTCTATATTATGATCAGGTAGTTCGATTTACTCAAAAAAACGTAAAAGGACTCACTAATAACCCTCAAAACTTCCTGATACTAAAACGAGTTTGGAAAGAGAAAACAAAGTAATTCCGCTTTTTATCGACTTAATATGCTTTATATCGGATATAATTATATCTTAGCAGAAATATATAATTATATTAATATAAACAAATTAAGTATGAAATCTATTTTAAACATTAAAGGAATACAAAAATTAGACAAGAAGCAGCAATCGCAATTAAATGGAGGAAGACTTGAGTCTTACGCAGGAGAATGCGCAGCCTCTAGAATAACAAGTATTTTTTCTCCTATTGGTTGGATAGGTCGATTTATCTATTGCTAAAAAACTAAATAACCCGGGTTCGATGTAAGGACATAATTTAAAAAACGTCAAATTGAGTGATCTTGTATAGTCAAATTAAGAAAATTATATTCAAGTAATGTTTTTGCAGAAAACTTATTTGTTATCGACATAGTTTTCTATCAAAATAGTTTGGTTAAAACATAGAATCCTGATTGACATAAATTATGCTACATCGAACTCGCGTTAATTATTATCTATACAACAAAAGTTATTTTCCCTAATAACTTTCGTTGTATTCATTTATAACAGACATAGTACTATATAGTCTTCTCATATTTTATCGAGATAATTAAAACGGTACATGATGAAATAAGATAGATAAAAAAGAACTATTTTTCATAACTCTTACGCCACTGTTTTGTATCTTCAAAGATCTGTTCCAGAATCTGCTCTTCTTGTTTTGTAAATTCAATATTCCTTCTAGACATTACTACATTAGCAACTTCGAAAGCCTTTTTGGTCAAATAGGTTGTAAAACCAGCACTTCCTCCCCAGCTATAGCTAGGTACAAAATTGCGAGGAAAACCTGTGCCAAAAATATTAGCATTTACCCCCACAACAGTTCCTGTATTAAACATAGTATTGATACCGCACTTAGAGTGATCTCCCATCATCAAACCACAAAATCGTAATCCTGTCTTTGTAAAGCTTTCTGCCTCATAATTCCATAAACGAACCTCTGCATAATTATTTTTAAGATTAGAAGTATTGGTATCTGCTCCTATGTTACACCATTCTCCTATTACCGAGCTTCCCATATACCCATCATGCCCTTTATTCGAACACCCAAACACTACAGAGTTATTGATCTCTCCTCCTACTTTAGAATGCGGTCCTATAGTAGTACCTCCATAAATTTTTGCTCCCATCTTTACTACAGCACGATCACAAAGCACAAAAGGTCCTCTAACCAAACAACCTTCCATGATTTCGGTATCTTTTCCTATATATATAGGTCCTTTACTAGCATTAAGCGTTGTAAATTCGAGTTTTGCTCCTTCTTCAATAAAAATATTTTCGGGCGCAATGATATTATTACTTTCAGGAATAGGTTGACTTACCCTATCCTGTGTTAGCAATTTAAAATCATCAGTAATCGCTTGTTCATTTTTTGAGAAGATATCCCAGGTATGTTGTACCGTAAACACATCGGCATCATATCCTATTATTTCATAAGTTTCAAAATCTACTTCCTGATCTTCTTTGACATAAAAAGCAACGGGTTCATCATCGCAAAAAATAGCCTGTTCAGGTTTCAGGTTTTTAATTGCTGTTACCAGCTGTTCTGATGGTAAATAAGAAGCATTGATCATTACATTCTCTGCTAACTCTACCATTGGATATTTTTCACTTAGGTATTCTTCTGTGACTGTAGAAGTAGTAGATCCCAAATATTTCTCCCATTTCTCGCGAATGGTTAGTATTCCAATTCGAATCTCGGCAACTGGTCGTGTATAAGTGAATGGCAATAACGCATTACGTGAAGCACCGTCAAAAAGAATATAATTCATGTTTTGATTTCAAAAAATTAGTTAGTTATAAGGCTGCAAAAATAAAGACGTTAATATTAAAAATAGTGCTGTTTGGCGAATTTATTTGTAAAATAACATAAATAATATTTAAGAGCAGATACGTCACTTCGAGTGAAATTCTGTAAGAATTTAGTATCGAGAAGTACTTTTTAGTTATAAATTTTCTTTTTTCGATACACCAAATCAGAGGTTTAGCACTCAAACTGACAAAAATTTCTTATCCATTATTCACGTTAAAACAATAAAATGGATTAATATGAAATAGAATTATTTTTCCTAATAAAGCATCAACCAGACGACAGACTCTTTAATAGATCAATACTTAAACGTTGATTTTACCTAAAAATCACGTCGATTCGAGCGCCACGTTTTTGAGCGTGGTGTATCGAGAATAGTGATTTGCTTTCAAAAAGCTATTCTCGATACAGTTTTTCTCCATCTCATCTCGAGCATAGTCTAAAGATCATTCTGAAAAACCACTCGAATTGAAGCTTTTTTAAACATTATAATTTAACATGAGTTCAATATAATTTTTAAGCAAATCAGAAGCCGTCAAATTGAGTGGTTTTTCATAGTGAAACGGAGAAAAATTGTATCGAAATTAGGCTTTTGATGAAAAATTCACTTGTCTTCGATACAATTTTCTATCGAAAATCACTCTGACTGACGTAAATTTTCTTATGTCGAACTCGAATTCTAATTAATGTGAATTTTTGGGGATGGTTTTAATTAGCACAAAAAAAGCCTTTCCGTTTGGAAAGGCTTTCTATTATAGTATACTACTAAATTACTTTTTGAATTTAGCATATTTGTTTTTGAATTTGTCAATACGTCCTGCAGTATCGATAAGTTTTGACTTACCGGTATAGAAAGGATGTGATGTTCTTGAAATTTCTAATTTCACTAACGGATACTCTACACCCTCTACTTCTAAAGTTTCTTTAGTATTGGCTGTAGACTTAGTTAAAAAAACTTCATCGTTAGACATATCTTTAAAAGCAACTAATCTATAATTTTCTGGGTGAATATCTTTTCTCATTGTAGTATTTCTTTTCTATTTTCGAGGTGCAAATTTACAACTATTTTTTGAAATGCAAAATTATTTTGCAAATAAAGAAATGTAAATTAATTAATCTGTAAACACCTGTTAGTGATAAGATAAATATTAAAACATCAAGCTGCATCACAACCACATGTAAAACCGAGAAAATCTTTAAAAAGACTATCTCCCGAATTATTAGCTATTCCACAGCACCCTCCTTGTGTCTTATCCAAAATTCCAGTTAGTCGGAGGTATTCAAATTGATGAGCAATACCATAAAACTCTTCTGAAGTAAGTTCTAAAGCTTCTAATTGATAATACACATCTAAAAATTTCTGGGTTTGATCCCCAAGAAAATTCTGAATTAACATTTTCAATTCAGCTTTATTCAATGGTGTTGTAGCCGATTTTTGAGATACATCTTTAATAAATGCCTCATACTTCCCAGTTTTAATGGCACTGTTATTAAATTCAATAATAGTTTGTTTGACCAGATATTCTTTTTCGTCCTGAGAAACTTTTGTATCTTCTTCATCCTTTGAACAGGACACAACAGTAATGAAAGAAAGAATAAATGTAAAAAGTAATAGTTTTCTCATAAATACTAGTTTCGTTAATATATTTTTATGTAATTCAATTGGGGTAAGTAATTCTAAAAAAGTTTGTTTCATCAATAATATCACTCCTAAAACACAAGATATCAACAGATTAATTATTTATAATCATTTTTAGCGAATCCCTTATTTTACGCCTGTTGACACCATATTTGCATTACGGTAAAACCGTAATATTTTAGTAAATATACGATAAAAATATGAATTCTATCGATAAAGTGCTATTTTTACCGTAGCCGTAACATTTTATTATATTTGTACACTTATGTTTACAAACAGTCGGAAAATAATTTTGTATTATGGAAGAAACTACTATTTCACTCAAAAAATATATCTTGATTTATGGGATAATTCTAGGGATCCTATTTGTTACATATAATGTGATTATTTATATTAGTAATGGTACAATAAATCGAAATTGGATTCATACTGTTATCGATTTATCAATACGTATTGGTATAATTATTTTTGGAATAAAAGCATATAAACTAGCTAATAATGGTTTTTTAAAATTAAGTGAAGCAATAAAAATTGGGCTTGGTATAGTTTTGATCGCTGGGATTATGGCTGTTATTTGGAATATTATACTAAACATTATTATAGAACCCGATATGATTAGTCAAAAGTTCAATACACAGAAGCAACAAATAATTGATCGTAATCCAGGTATGTCTCCAGAGGAAGTCAATCAGGATATGGCTGTGATAAAAACATATAGTTCCCTTCCTGTAATGTCGATTATTGTAATTATCTGGAATCTATTTTTAGGCCTTATTATTTCTATAATTGGTGGAGCCATAATACAAAAGAAAAAAGATGTTTTTTGATCTATAAGCATACTTATCTACTTATTACTCTAAAACTTACCTATATTGTATATAAATCCATTAGTAGACATTAATCACCAATACCATAAATTTATTACCCATACCTGTAACAATTTACTATATTTGTGTACTTATGGTTTATAATAACCAAAACTATTTTATATATGGAAAATCAAATTCCTACAGCGAAATTCAGCTCTAATTATGGTATTATATTAGGTATAATTCTAATTCTAATTCACGTACTAATGTATGTTAGTGGAATGTTGTTAGAAGGTAAACAATGGCCGATGTATTTATACTATTTAATATTTCCAGTTTTTATATTTTCAACAATACATTCATATAAGAAAAAGAATAATAGTTTTTTAAGTCTAGGGCAAGCGATAAAAATAGGGATTAGTATTGCCGCACTTAGTGGTCTTGTGTATGCAGTATATAATGGTATTTTCAATTTTTTTATTGAACCCGATTTCATAGATCAAATGATGGAAGTCACAAGAGAAAAGATGATGGAGAACCCTAATATGACAGAAGAACAGATTGAAATGAGTATAAACTGGGCAAAGAAACTTGGAGGGCCGATTATAGGAGGTGCTTTTTTTATATTATTAAGTGTCTTTTTTGGCTTTATATATTCTCTTATTGGAGGTTTAATCATGCAAAAGAAACAAGACTTATATTAACATATGAATATATCTGTGATCATACCACTGCTTAATGAGCAGGAATCACTTAACGAATTATACAATTGGATTGCAAAAGTTATGCAATCCAATTCTTTTTCTTATGAAATTATCTTTATCGATGATGGTAGTACCGATGGATCGTGGGATACGATCTCTGCATTATCAAAAAAAGACCAACAGGTAAAAGGAATTCGTTTCTTAAAAAACTTTGGCAAATCTCAGGCATTGCATGCTGGATTTGGTACAGCAATGGGCGATGTAGTAATTACTATGGATGCTGATTTACAGGACAATCCAGAAGAAATTCCAGAGATGTATGACATGATCATCAAAGAAGGTTATGATCTCATTTCCGGATGGAAAAAGAAACGATACGATTCTGTTATTGCCAAAAATCTACCCTCAAAATTATTTAATGCCGCGGCCAGAAAAACATCTGGGGTTAAATTACATGATTTTAATTGTGGGTTAAAGGCGTATAAAAATATCGTAATAAAAAACATAGATGTACATGGTGAGATGCATCGTTATATCCCTGTACTTGCCAAAAATGCCGGTTTTGCAAAAATCGGTGAGAAAGTAGTACTACACCAGGCTAGAAAATATGGTAAAACCAAATTCGGGATGAGTCGTTTTATTAATGGTTTCCTAGACTTAATCACCATTTGGTTTATGTCGCGTTTTGGCAAAAGACCCATGCACTTTTTTGGCCTTATAGGTACCTTACTTTTTATTATAGGATTCTGCTTTTCATTATACCTGGGGATCGATAAACTTTTTATAGAAACCAAAGGGAGACTTATCGCACAACGCCCAGAATTTTATGTAGCACTAACCTCTATGATTTTAGGAACACAGTTCTTTCTAGCAGGGTTTCTGGGTGAAATTATCCTAACCAGTAAACGAGATAAAGAACGATATAGCATTGCAGAAAAAATACATCTTTAATGTACACAATTCATCTTGTAGATATAAAAAGTCAAGATGAATTAAATATCGAAGCAGTTTATGCGTATTTCGAAACTTTTTTACCAAAATTAAATAGTATTTTTGCACTAAAATCACAAGCATGCAAATCACAGATTCTGATATAAACCTAAGAGTTGACGAGTGGTTAACGCCAGTTTTTGATACCGCTACTCAAAAAGAAATTAAAAATTTACAGGATACCAATTCAGAAGAACTAAAAGAGAGCTTTTATAAAGATCTCGAATTTGGTACCGGAGGTATGCGTGGTATCATGGGCGTGGGAACCAATCGAATCAATAAATACACCCTGGGAAAAAGCACACAAGGATTAAGTAATTACCTAATCAAGCAATTCCCTGGAGAACAACCTAAAGCAGTTATCGCTTATGATTGTAGACATAACAGTGATACGCTTGCGCAAATAGTTGCAGATGTATTTTCTGCCAATGGAGTTAAAGTCTACTTATTCTCCAGCCTTCGTCCTACTCCAGAATTATCTTTTGCTGTACGAGAATTAGGATGCCATTGCGGTATTGTACTCACCGCAAGTCATAATCCACCAGAATATAATGGATATAAAGTATACTGGCAGGATGGTGGACAATTGGTTCCTCCGCAAGATGGTGAGATTATTTCAGAAATAAATGCATTAAAATATTCAAGTATTCAATTTGATACAAATCCAAGTCTTATTCAAAAAATAGATCAGGAAATTGACACTGTTTTTATTGAACAAAGTGTAAAAAACGGAAGTTTTGCAGCTACGCAGGAAGCAAAAGACAATACAACAATTGTTTTTACTTCTTTACACGGTACTTCTATTACTGCCGTTCCCGAAACTCTTGAAAAAGCAGGATACAAAAATGTACATATTGTAGAAGAACAGGCAGAACCCGATGGTAATTTTCCTACCGTAAAATCTCCTAACCCAGAAGAACCTGAAGCCTTAGCTATGGCAATGGAGCTCGCTACCAAAGTTGATGCAGATATTGTAATTGGTACTGATCCTGATTGTGATCGATTAGGAATAGCTATTCGTAATGATCAAGGAGAATTACAATTGCTTAACGGAAATCAGACCATGATTGTAATGACCTGGTTTTTGTTAGAAAATTATAAAAAACAAGGATTTACAGGCAATGAATTTATTGCCTCTACCATAGTATCTACTCCTATGATGCAAAGTCTGGCCCAGGCCTACGGTGTAGAATACAAAGAAGTATTAACCGGTTTTAAATGGATTGCCAAATTAATCAAAGATTTCCCTGACCAACATTTTATTGGTGGTGGTGAAGAAAGTTTTGGGTTTATGGTAGGTGATTTTGTTAGAGATAAAGATGCAGTAACGTCTACCCTACTCGCTTGTGAGATTGTTGCTTTTGCTAAAGCAAATGGTAGTTCTTTTTATAGTACTTTATTAGATTTATATACAAAACATGGTTTTTACAAGGAGCATTTGGTTTCATTGGTAAAAAAAGGAATGGACGGTGCTGCAGAGATTAAGCAAACTATGGTAGATTTAAGAAATAATCCTCCAAAATCTCTTAATGAAGAAAAAGTAGTACTAATCGAAGACTACCAAACTGGTATTGCCAAAAACGTTCAGGATCATACAGAACATAGTATTGATATCCCAAAATCAAATGTTTTGATATTTTATACCGAAGCTGGAAGCAAAATTGCTGCCAGGCCAAGTGGAACAGAACCAAAAATAAAATTTTATATCAGTGTACAGGAATCACTTCATACAAGTGCTGACTTTAATACCGTACAACAACAATTAGATGGTAAAATTGAAACCATCAAAAAAGATTTACAATTAACTTAAATAACAGTGATAGCTGTTCAGTATATTTTTAATGAATTATTTTAAACAAATCCTTCGCTTTGCGAAACCCTATAAAGTATATGCTATATTAAATATAATTTCTAATATTTTTTATGCCCTTTTCGGAACACTATCTATGGTGTCTCTATTTCCTATGCTAAAAGTTCTTTTTGACAAAACTGAAAGGATTAGGATTAAACCAGAATGGAATGGAATATTAAAAGCTAAAGAATATGGTGAAGATTATCTTAATTATTTTGTAACACAAAAAGCCGATCAGGGTAATGAAGATGTCTTGATTTTTATGGTCGTTCTTGTGATAAGTATGTTCTTTCTTAAGAATATTTTCAATTATCTGGCAATGTACTTTATTACATTCTTGAGAAACGGTGTTTTAAAGGATGTCCGTAATGAATTATACAAAAAAACAGTAGAATTACCGCTATCGTATTTTTCAGAAAAAAGAAAAGGAGATACTATCGCAAGGATATCTACAGATGTTTTAGAAATACAACATTCCTTTTTATCCATATTAGAACTTATCGTAAGAGAACCTTTGATGATTCTATTTACGATACTTACCATGCTATTGATAAGTTTAAAATTGACAATTTTTGTATTTATTTTTATTCCGATATCTGGGTTTTTAATTTCTTTAATTGGAAAGAAGTTGAAAAAACACTCTGATAAAGTACAACAAGAACAAGGGTTTTTTCTTTCTATTGTCGAGGAAACTCTTGGTGGATTAAAAGTTATCAAAGGATTTAATGCTGAAAAAATATTTGGCAAAAAGTTCCAAAAGTCTACTTCTCGTTTCTATAATTTTTCAAATACACTACTTAACAGACAAAATCTGGCATCCCCAACAAGTGAATTTCTGGGTATAACTGTTATTTCTATTTTATTATGGTATGGAGGGCAAATGGTATTGGTCGAGAAATCGTTGGATCCAGGGCTTTTTATTGTGTATATGGGCCTTGCCTATAATATTCTTACTCCGGCGAAAGCCATTTCTAAAGCAAGTTATGGAGTAAAAAGAGGTAATGCAGCGGCAGAACGTGTACTAGAAATATTAAATACAACCTCCCCTCTACAAGATCATCCAGATGCAAAAGAGAAAAAAGAGTTTACCACTGATATTACTCTAGAGAATATCTCTTTTAAATATGAAGATGAGTATGTTCTAAATGATTTTTCTTTAAAAGTACCAAAGGGTAGTTCTGTTGCCCTAGTTGGTCAGTCTGGTAGTGGTAAATCCACCATCGCCAATCTGGTTACTCGTTTTTATGATGTAAATAAAGGAAGTATAAAGATCGACGGTGTAGATATAAAAGATCTAACCAAACACTCATTAAGAGATTTAATGGGGCTGGTTACTCAGGATTCTATTTTATTTAATGAGTCAATAAAAAATAACTTACTGGTTGGAGATCCGACCGCATCTGAAGAAGAAATTATAAAAGCTTTAAAAGTTGCCAATGCATGGGAGTTTGTAAAGGATCTACCAGCAGGAATTGAAACAAATATTGGAGATAGCGGTAATAAAATTAGTGGCGGACAGAAGCAACGCTTATCTATAGCACGTGCTGTACTAAAAAATCCTCCAATCATGATTTTGGATGAAGCAACTTCTGCCTTAGATACTGAGAGTGAACGATTAGTACAATCTGCATTAGAGAACATGATGAAGAATAGGACGAGTATTGTAATCGCTCATAGGTTATCTACAATACAAAATTCAGATTTAATCGTTGTAATGCAAAAAGGAAAAATTGTTGAACAAGGTACACATGATGAGCTTATTTCTAAAGATGGCGTTTATCAAAAATTGGTGAATATGCAATCATTAGATCAATAAAGAATTTATAATCAATAATAAAACAACAAAAATCCCTGTAACTATTAAGTACAGGGGTTTTTATTTTACTAAGAACTATTTCTAGCTAAATTTACTCCATAAAAACAAGTAGAATTGATATCTCCCCCCTCTGCTTGTTTTCCAATATTATTACCTACCAATTTAACTTTGAAATGGTATAAGTTGTAATTGCCATCATTTCTTCATCTGCGGTATTCCAAATATTCATTGATTATCTCATCGGTTATGTTTTCTGTATTCCTAACTACGATCCCTAATTTATCTAAAAAATGATGAGAGTTTAAAGTATTTAATCGTAAAATTTTGACATAAATTACTTGACTAGATGGTCAAAAAGGTATAAAACGAAGGTAAGCACATATTGATAATATGGGCTTACCATTCAATTAAAAAAAGGCGTATTTAAACTATAATTACCGATGTTATTTATCTAAATTTATAGACATTAAATCTCTTAAAACTAACTTAATGAAACTAAAAAAATTATTATTATTACCGCTATTGTTCGCCGTTTCTTTTATGACTCGCGCACAAGAAAATGACACCAAAGCTTTCTATCATGGAAAAATATCTTCTGTAGAGTATGTATCATCTATAGAATCAAGACCCAATGATCTTGTCCCCCCAGACAATTCGGTTAGGGAGGCAAAAGATAAAAAATCATTAGGAAATCAAATTATATCTAGCAAAGACCCGCAAAAGAAAAATGATTATTTTGTAAGAAATAAACATGAAAAAGAACAAAGTATGCAGAGAGCTCCTGCCAGCCTTGTTTTTGATACCTATACATCAAATTCCCAACCCACAGATCCTTCTATGGCTATAGGCCCTAATCATGTGATGGTGGTTTATAATACTGGGTTTATGATTTATGATAAATCTGGTAACCAATTGTTAGGTCAAACCGCTCCTAATCCTGCTATTTTCCCTTCGGGTGGCTGTTGTGATCTTACGGCATCCTATGATAATGCAGCAGATAGATGGGTACTTTCATTTCTGGGATCCGGAGCACAAGTGGCGGTTTCAGATGGCCCTAATCCATTAACAGCAGGATGGTATATATACAATATCCCAGGTATAAAGGATTATCAAAAATTATCTGTCTGGAGTGATGGATACTATATTACCGAAAATACGGGAGGTACTAATAAACTTTGGGTATTAGAAAGAACTGCTATGTTGGCAGGAAATTCTGCGGCTCAAATTATTGGATTTAAACTTCCGGGGATTGTTACCAGTGGTTTTCATAGTCCGCAAGCTTTAAATGTTACTAATGGCAATTTACCTGCTGCTGGAGGTGCTACCATAGTCTATTTACAGGACAATGCATGGAGCGGAGTATCTGTGGATCATATTAAAGTTTGGACTGCTAATATAAATTGGACTACTCCAGCAAACTCGACAGTTTCAAACCCTCAGGAAATCAATACAACACCCTTTATTAGTGTTTTTGATAATGGAAGTTTTACTAATTTAACTCAACCAGGAGGCGGTTCTGCAATTGATGCGCTGCAAGCAACTATCATGAATCAAGCTCAATTTAGAAAATTTGCAACTCATAATTCGGCGCTTTTCAATTTTGTAGTCGATACAGACGCTGGCTCAGGTAAACTGGCAGGAGTACGTTGGTACGAGTTTCGACAGAGCGGGGATAATCAACCTTGGTCTTTATATCAAGAGGGTACTTATACCGCACCAGATGGAAGACATGCCTGGAACGCAAGTCTTGCAATGGATGGAAACGGCAATATAGGAATGGGATATACATCTATGTCAGGACCTACAACTTCAACAACAGTTAGGGTAAGTTCTTATTTTACAGGTAGATTGAGTTCTGACCCATTAGGAACAATGACAAGTACAGAAGGACTCATCGCAAATGGAACTGAAAATTTTAGTGGTAAACGATATGGGGATTATAGCAAGATTGATGTAGATCCATCTGATGATTCTTCATTTTGGTTTATTACCGAGTATATGAAAAGTGGTAGAAAAGGTGTTGTTGGAAAATTTCAAATTCAAGCTGGTACTCCTGATACTGAAGCACCGACGAACCCAACTAATTTGGCTGCTAGTAACATCACATCTAGTGGATCAGTACTTAATTGGACCGCATCTACAGATAATGTAGGTGTAGCTCGTTATAATATCTCTATAGGAGGTACTGTTGTTGGCACTTCTACAACTACTACTTTTAACGTTACAGGGCTTTCTCCTTCAACCACCTATAACGCTTCAGTAAATGCTGAAGACGCTGCTGGGAATGTTTCAGGAAATGCAACTACTTCGTTCACTACAACTGGAACCGTTGTTACTTATTGTAGCTCTGCGAGTACAAATGTAAACGACGAATTTATTAGCAATGTTCAGTTAAATACAATCAACAAGAGTTCTGATGCACAATTTTATTCAGATTTTACTTCAATTTCTACAGATTTAAACGAAGGTCAAGCATATACTATTACGGTTGTTCCTACTTGGACAGGAACCAAATACCCAGAAGCATATGCCGTTTGGATTGACTACAATAATAATGGAGATTTTAATGATACAGGCGAATTAGTTTGGTCCAAAGCCGCTTCGACTAATACTTCTAATAGTGGATCTTTTACAGTTCCTAGTGGAACTTCTAAAACTTCGGTTAGAATGAGAGTTTCAATGAAGTATAATGGAATTCCAACCTCTTGTGAATCTTTCACTTATGGTGAAGTGGAAGACTACACAATTAATCTTGGAACTGGAGTCACTGCTAATAACAATGTAGAAACATTGAGGTCATTCACTCAAAACTCAAAAAGAAATATTAAAATGCATCCTAACCCAACAAATTCAAAGTTGACTATTGATATTTTGGGAGGTGATTTTGATGAGATCATAATTTTTGCATCCACAGGAGCAATCATTAAAAAGATAAAGCCAAGTGTGGGTTCTCATGATATTGATGTCTCACAATTTACCACAGGTGTCTATTTTGTAAGATTTGTTTCTAAAAGGTTGGCTGTTACCAAAAGATTCATAAAACAATAATAGTCTAATTAATAGTTATAAAAGGCTATCTCTAGGGATGGCCTTTTTTTGTGGTTATTGTTGGATGCATGTATTTCATAACAATACAAACTCAAAACGAGCTTAACTATAGCTCTTTTGGAAAAAAGAACGATATCTATTCAAAGATGTTAGAAATGGAAGAATTTTACATTTCTGACTGACAAGATATTTTCACAAATCAAAAATTGATTTTAACCCCATAAAACTATACTTTATCTATAAAAAATTTTATTTAAATTAAAACTATCAAAAGTATAAAACATAAAAAAGAGTGCTTTCGCACTCTTTTTCTTCACACAAATCATCTTAATTTAGGGGCTTATTCTAAAATTAAAACTCACTTTTATAAAAAACTTTCATCTTGGGGGAAATGAAAGAATTAACTTTATTATTATGGTGTAAATATAAAGCAAAAATTAGAGACCACCAAAACAAAAACGAATTTTATCTATAAAAAATACATTTTATCAATATTTATATAGTAAATTAAATATTTATGTAGTTTAAATCCTACAAATAATAATTACTTAAACATAGCTTAACTTTTTCATCATACTATAAAACAAAAAGTATAAAATAAAAAAAGAGTGCTTTCGCACTCTTTCTCTTCACACAAATCATCTTAATTTAGGGGCTTATTCTAAAATTAAAACTCACTTTTATAAAAACTTTCATCTTGGGGATAATGAAAGAACTCACTCATTATTACACTGTAAAGATAGTAATTATTTTTAATCTACCAAATAAAAATTGTATTTTACCTAATAATAATGCTTTTTAACTTTTAAAAATTACATAACACACAAACAGTGTAGTATTTTACCTACAAATCTTACTACTTAAAAATAATCCTCATCAAAAAGTATTAAACATAAAAAAGAGTGCTTTCGCACTCTTTCTCTTCACACAAATCATCTTAATTTAGGGGCTTACTCTAAAATTAAAACTCACTTTTATAAAAACTTTCATCTTGGGGGGAATGAAAGAACTCACTCATTATTACACTGTAAAGATAGCAATTATTTTTAATCTACCAAATAAAAAAGTGTATTTTATCTATAAATTGTGTTTTTTAACTTTTTATAATAAACAAAATATTAAAAAATGTAGTCTTATACTTACAAATGTTAACGTTTAAAAATAGTCCCTATCAAAAAGTATTAAACATAAAAAAGAGTGCTTTCGCACTCTTTCTCTTCACACAAATCATCTTAATTTAGGGGCTTACTCTAAAATTAAAACTCACTTTTATAAAAAACTTTCATCTTGGGGGAAATGAAAGAACTCAATCATTATTACACTGTAAAGATAGAAATTATTTTCAATTCACCAAACAAAAAGTGTATTTTATCTATAAAAAAGGCAAATAAGCATTATATTTAACATTTAATCCTACAAAATTCCTACAAAATATTATTTAAAACATGATTAAACCTTTTTTATGTACATTAGTCATATAGTAGTACCAAGATCAAATAATTGATCATTTCAATAAAACTAATTTTACCTTTGAACACTCGGGAAGAACAAGACCTACTTATTGCCTTACAATCAGACAAGGATATAAATACCGCTTTTGGTAAGCTTGTTGCTGTATATCAACAGCGCCTTTATTGGCATGTCAGAAATATGGTAAAAAATCATGACGATACAGATGATATACTACAAAATGTGTTTATTAAAGTATATAAGAATATAAAAAAGTTTAAAGGAGATAGTAAATTATACTCCTGGTTATATCGTATAGCCACAAATGAGTCTATTACTTTTCTAAATCAAAAAGCAAAAAAATATAATATTAGTAATGAAGAGTTAAGTTTACAATTAATTCAGAATCTCGAGGCAGATGTCTATTATGAAGGAGATCAAATACAACTCATGTTGCAAAAGGCTATAGCCACTTTACCACAAAAACAACAACAGGTCTTTAATATGAAATATTTTCAGGAACTTAAATATCGTGAGATGTCAGAAATTCTAGAGACCAGCGAAGGAGCATTAAAAGCTTCTTATCATTTAGCTTCAAAAAAAATTGAAGATTTTTTAAAAAAAGATTAAACCTTTTAATAATAAAAAAGTCATACTATCAGTGAAAAAAGATAAATCACATAAAAACAATGACGGTTTTAAAGTACCTGAAGGTTATTTTGAAAGTTTCGAAAGTAAGCTTTTTGAAAAAATAGCTTCTGATAAAGATGACCAACTGAGTTCCAAAATGGATTCGGGTTTCAAAGTTCCCGAAGACTATTTCACAACTTTGGAAGATACTATAATGCAAAAAATTGATGATGATAAACCCAAAGGGAAACTTATCTCATTACGAGTCAGTAAAAATATTTTATATATCTCGGGTATTGCTGCAATGATTGCTATTATTATATCTGTATCCATACCTAAAGAATCAGAATTAAATTTTAACTCTATTGAAGTTGCCGATATACACGCTTATTTTAATGAAGAAGATATTGAACTCAGTACTTCAGAAATCGCAGCGCTATTAGATGAAGATATTATATACTCAGAAACATTCGAAAAAGAATTAATTGATGATGAAACTTTATTAGAGTATTTATCCGAAGAGGATTTAGATGATGAAATTATATTTACAGAATAAAACAAACACATGAAACCGACTCGATCAAAATAATTATTAAAACATTAATCTATCATTCTTTTAATCGCCAAAGATTCCATTTGACCTCTAAAACAATAAAACAAACACATGAAAAAGATAGTTTTACTTATTTGCTTTGCCTGGTTTTCTATAGGTGCTTTTGCTCAACACGGGCCAAGAGAAAAAATTAAAGCATTTAAAATCGCATATATTACTGAGAAACTAGATTTAACCAGTAAAGAAGCTCAGCAATTCTGGCCTGTTTATAATGTCCATGAAGAGACTGTTCAAAAACTTAGACGTCGAGAACGTAAGTTGATTAAAAGTATAAAAGAAGCCAACAACACCCCTACTGGTTTAAGTGATAAGCAAGCCAAAGATGCTATAAACAACTTTCTTGAAGTAGAGGAACAGAAATCACAATCCCGAAAAAATTTAATCCTAGATTTAAAGAAAGTCATGCCTAATACGAAAATTCTAAAACTCATAAAAGCAGAAGCCGATTTTCACAAACGTATGCTGGCAAGAATTAAAGAACGAAGAAAAAGACATTAAAATATTATAAGAACACAGAAAAAGAGGGTGTTATACACCTCTTTTTTATTTAAAAATCAGTTTAGCAATTCTTCCTTTACCTGCCGCTATTGCAACACTATCATTTATAAATCTTATTGTATAAAAACCTTCTTTACTTAGTTCTTTCCAACTTCTTCCAAGATCGTTAGAAATTGATATTCCTGTAAATCCAACAGCTACCATTTCTTTACCACCACCATTAGGGATATATCGTATACAACTCTTATACCCTGCTCCACTACCATCTGATACCAATTCCCACGTTTTTCCTCCATCTTTTGTAATCGCTTTATTTGCCTCGTTACTTTTTGGAGCTGTATAATCTCCTCCAAAAATGATTCCATTATTCTCGTCATAAAAATCAACAGAATACGCTCCTGTGGTTTCTTTTCCTTGAATGATAGGAGTATCATAAACTCCCCATGTTTTTCCTTTATCAGGAGAGAAAAACACTCTGGACTTCATTCCTCCTGTAGCTATCCATGTTTTATCGCCTACAATTGAAATGTTTCCATTACTAGCAGCAAATGCAGCTTCTCCAACAAAAGTTTCAGGTAGATCGTCACAAGAAACCTTTTTCCAGGTTTCTCCCCCATCTCTTGTAATAATTATAGACAAACAAGTATCTGTAGGATCTCCCATTGCAATTCCTTCTTTAGCATTCCAAAATGCTATTGCATCATAAAATACTTTTTTATGCATTTCGGTATATACTATTTTTTCCTCTTTAGTCTCTCTATCAATCTTTCTTAATCTTGCAGGAGAACTTACTCCTAAACTAAAAAACGACTTATCAGTAAAACTAACAGCACGTTGTTCTGCAATCCAGTTTTCTTTTTTTTCTTTAGTATCAGACTCAGAAAACTCGATAATAGTCTTCTTTTCTGTAGCAAGATTTATAAATCCATACCCTTTATTAAAACCAAAACCAATCAAAGTATCATTATATATATCTAAGGCTCGTATACTTATAGAATCTTTTAAAATAGTTTCTATTTCAACTTTAGAAAAATTATGAGTAACTACTTTCTCTTCTGTGGTACAAAAAACAAAAGTCAAAACAAATAATAGGGTGCAGATTAGTTTCATAGGTTTTGATATCAATAATTATAGTCAAATATAATAGTATTTGATCACAAAGGTCTACCTTTGCACACCTTAAAAAAAAATACAATGCGTTTACATAGAAATCTTGTCTTTGCTGTTATAGATGGATTACATGAAATATTTAATGAAGGAAGCTATGCAGATAAAGTGGTTCAGAAATTACTGAAACGAGACAAAAGATGGGGATCACGTGATCGTAGTTTTGTTGCAGAGACCGTATACGAAATCGTAAGATGGAAACGCTTATATACCGAAATAGCCGAAGTAAAAGAACCTTTCTCCAGAGATAACTTATGGAGAGTTTTTGCAGTTTGGGCCACTCTAAGAGGAATTTCTTTGCCCGATTGGAAACAAATTGGCCCTACGCCTACCCGTCGTATCAAAGGACGTTTTGATGAATTAAGCAAAATAAGAAAATTTAAAGAGTCTATCCCCGATTGGATGGATCAATTGGGGGAACAAGAACTAGGTAAACTGTGGGATAAAGAAATTACCGCACTTAATGAGCAGGCTCCTGTAATTCTTCGTGCAAATACCTTAAAAACATCAAGAGAAAAACTTAGAAGTCTACTGGAAGACGAAAATATCGATACCGAATTCATTAAAGGATATCCAGATGCGCTTAAGCTTGTCGAAAGAACCAATGTATTTACCACAGAAGCATTCAAAAACGGATTATTTGAAGTACAAGATGCTTCTTCTCAATTGGTAGCCGATTTTCTAGAAGTACAACCTGGGCAACGTGTTGTAGATACTTGTGCAGGTGCAGGTGGTAAAAGTCTTCATTTGGCAGCCTTGATGCAAAATAAAGGACAGGTTATTGCTATGGATATTTATGGTAATAAACTAAAAGAGCTTAAAAGAAGAGCTCGTAGAGATGGTGCCCATAATATCGAAACTCGAGTCATAGAAAGCACAAAAGACATCAAAAAATTATATGGCAAAGCAGATCGTGTTCTTATCGATGCCCCATGTAGTGGTTTGGGTGTTTTACGACGAAACCCAGATGCCAAATGGAAATTACAACCAGAATTTTTAGATAAAATCAAGCATACACAAGCCGAAATACTTGAGAATTATTCTAAAATGGTAAAATCTGGAGGAAAATTAGTATATGCTACCTGCTCTATTTTACCATCAGAAAATCAAGATCAGGTAAAAAGTTTCCTTTCTAAAGAAATCGGAAATGATTTCACCTTGATCAAAGACAAGAAAGTACTTTCACATAAATCAGGATATGATGGGTTTTATATGGCCCTATTAGAAAGAAAATAATACGTATCTGTATACAATAATATGTATACAGTTATATAAAAATTTCACTCTTGCAAAGATGCAAAACCTTCTAAAAACTATCGAAACATTCATACTGTAATATCACAAAATTCAATTATTACATTTTATCTCTTTGCTATTGTTTAAAATTCAGTGAATAACTCTGGGATTCTATCTTAGTTTTATACCTAATTTTAGTAAGAAAGTAGTAAATTTGCAGCTTAATAAAAATCAACACAAATAATCGAAGTATGATCCATTTCTTCGGAAACCAAAACGAGAAAGTATTTGCAGTTCAAACAAACAATGAAATCTCTCCTGAAACCATAAAAAAATTAACATGGTTATTTGGCAACCAACCTCAACTATCTGTGGCGTCTATTGACGCTTTTTTTGTTGGTCCTCGTGCCGCAATGATTACTCCGTGGAGTACTAATGCCGTAGAGATCACTCAGAATATGGGTATAGAAGGAATTGTTAGAATAGAAGAATTTCGAACCGTTACAAAAGATTACATTGATTTCGACCCTATGCTTTCTCAAAAGTATGATCTGCTAAATCAGGATATCTATACTATTGATATAAAGCCAGAATCGATCATAGAGATTGATGATATTGCTGCTTATAATATCGCCGAAGGTTTAGCTCTTAATGACGAAGAAATTGAATACCTCGAAGGAGTTAGTAAAAAAATAGGACGACAACTTACAGACTCAGAAGTTTTTGGGTTTTCGCAAGTAAATTCTGAACACTGTCGTCATAAAATCTTTAACGGAACCTTTGTTATTGATGGAGAAGAACAACCTACTTCACTTTTTAAGTTAATAAAAAAGACATCAGAGGTAAATCCAAACGATATTGTTTCTGCATATAAAGATAATGTAGCCTTTATAAAAGGGCCAAGAGTTACTCAGTTTGCTCCAAAAACTGCTGATAAGCCTGATTTTTATCAGGAAACCGAATTCAATAGTGTGATTTCGATTAAAGCGGAAACACATAATTTTCCGACCACAGTAGAACCATTTAATGGCGCTGCTACAGGATCTGGAGGAGAAATCAGAGATCGCCTTGCCGGAGGAAAAGGCTCCTTGCCTCTTGCTGGGACAGCAGTATATATGACCTCATATTCGCGATTAGAAAATAACCGTCCATGGGAGAAAGCTATGACAGAAAGAGATTGGTTATACCAAACTCCAATGGACATATTAATAAAGGCCTCTAACGGAGCTTCTGATTTTGGAAATAAATTTGGTCAACCTTTAATCACAGGATCTGTACTCACTTTTGAGCATGAAGAAGACGCCCGAAAACTTGGTTTCGACAAAGTAATTATGCAGGCAGGTGGGATTGGATATGGTAAAGCCGAACAAGCTATCAAAGCCACTCCAGAAAAAGGAGATAAAATTGTAATCTTGGGAGGAGAAAATTATCGAATTGGTATGGGAGGTGCTGCTGTATCTTCTGCAGATACCGGAGAATTTAGCAGCGGTATCGAATTAAATGCGATACAGCGCTCTAATCCAGAAATGCAAAAACGTGCTTCTAATGCAATTAGAGGTATGGTAGAGAATGAAGAAAATACAATTGTATCCATACATGATCATGGTGCAGGAGGCCATCTTAACTGTCTTTCTGAACTGGTAGAAGAGACTGGTGGAAAAATTGACCTGGATAAACTACCTGTAGGAGACCCAACATTATCGGCAAAAGAAATCATCGGTAACGAATCCCAAGAACGTATGGGATTAGTTATCGGGCAAAAAAATATAGATACACTACAACGTATTGCTGAGCGCGAACGCTCCCCTATGTATGAAGTAGGAGATGTTACCGGAGATCACCGTTTTACCTTTCAGTCCAAAACCAAAGGAGATACACCAATGGATCTTGCATTAGAAGATATGTTTGGTAGTTCTCCTAAAACTATAATGAACGATAAAACCATTGAGCGTAATTATGAAAACATTTCTTATAACAAAGAAAATTTTCAAAACTACCTCGAACAGGTACTACAGCTAGAAGCTGTTGCCTGTAAAGATTGGTTAACCAATAAAGTAGATCGATGTGTAGGAGGAAAAGTTGCTAAACAACAATGTGCAGGGCCATTACAATTACCTTTAAACAATTGTGGGGTAATGGCGCTAGATTATAATGGTAAAGAAGGTATTGCAACTAGTATTGGACATTCTCCTATCTCAGGCCTAATCAACCCAGAAGCAGGGAGTAAAAATTCTATTGCAGAAGCATTGACTAATATTATATGGGCACCACTTAATGAAGGATTGCAATCCGTTTCATTATCTGCAAATTGGATGTGGCCTTGTAAAAATGAAGGAGAAGATGCTAGATTATATAAAGCTGTAAAAGCAATTTCAGATTTTGCTATTGATTTAGGAATCAATGTACCTACGGGTAAAGATTCACTATCTATGAAGCAAAAATACCCAAATGAAGAAGTTATTGCTCCCGGAACTGTAGTGATATCTGCAGCTGCACATTGTAATGACATCACCAAAATTGTTGAACCCGTTTTACAAAAAAATGGTGGTAATATCTATTATATCAATCTTTCTAATGACAAACACCAACTTGGAGGCTCTTCATTTGCACAAATGTTAAATAGAATTGGTTCTGAAGCACCAAATATTAAGGACGCTGCTAGTTTTAAGAGCACCTTTAATGTGATTCAAAATCTAATTAGAGAAGATAAAATTGTAGCGGGTCATGATATCGCCTCAGGAGGTTTGATCACTACATTATTAGAATTGTGTTTTGCAGACCTTAACCTTGGAGCAAACCTTGATCTTACCAAAATTGGAGAATCCGATTCAATCAAATTATTGTTTGCAGAAAACTCAGGGATTGTTTTTCAGAGTGCTTCAAATTCGGATGTTGAATCTATTCTTTCTAAAAACAATATTGAGTTCTTCAACATCGGTACTATAAAAGAAGAAGCTTCTTTAACCATTAAAAATCAAAATGATTCCTTTGATCTTTCCATAGAAGAATTAAGAAATACATGGTACAAAACTTCTTTCTTATTAGATCAGAAACAAACTGCAAATGATTTAGCAAAAGATAGATTTCAAAATTATACAAATCAACCATTACACTATTCTTTTCCAAAACACTTTGATGGTAAACGACCTGTGATTTCTAGTGAGTCTAAAAGGCCAAAAGCAGCCATCATACGTGAAAAAGGAAGTAATTCTGAACGAGAAATGGCTAATGCCATGTATCTGGCAGGTTTTGATGTAAAAGATGTACATATGACCGATTTGATATCTGGTCGAGAAACATTAGAAGGTATTCAGTTTATTGGAGCCGTAGGAGGTTTCTCTAATAGTGATGTTTTAGGATCTGCAAAAGGATGGGCAGGCGCCTTTTTGTATAACGAAAAAGCAAATACAGCATTAAAAAAATTCTTTAAAAGAGAAGATACGCTATCTGTAGGTATCTGTAACGGTTGCCAATTGTTTATGGAACTAGAGGTTATTAACCCGGAACATGAAAAACACGGTAAACTAACCTACAATGATTCTCATAAGCATGAGAGTAGTTTCACTTCTGTAAAAGTACAGGATAACAATTCTGTAATGCTATCTACTTTGGCAGGAAGCACTCTGGGAGTATGGATTTCTCATGGTGAAGGAAAGTTTGATTTACCATTACCAGAAGATCAATATAACATTGTAGCAAAATATGGATACGAAGGATACCCTTCTAATCCAAATGGATCAAATTACAACACAGCTATGATGACAGATAAAACTGGTCGCCATTTGGTAATGATGCCTCATATAGAACGTTCAATTTTTCAATGGAACTGGGCTAACTATCCACTAGATAGACATGACGAAGTATCACCATGGATCGAAGCCTTTGTAAACGCCAGAAAATGGTTAGAGAAAAATGCCTCTGAATGAAAAACAGAAAAGCGCTCTTAATAATTGATATGCAAAAGGGTTCTTTTACTCCAAAAACTCCGCGATTTGACACAAAAGGAGTTGTGAACAGAATCAATATGCTTGCTCAACTATTCAGAGCATCTGGTTTTTCTGTATTTTTTATTCAACATGATGGTACAAAAATGAATGATTTTTTACCAAATACACCAGAATGGGAATTATTAGATGATTTGGAAACAGAGACTACTGATATTTTTATAGATAAGTATGCTAATGATATATTTTATAAATCAAAGCTACAATCAAAACTAAATGATTTACATATCAACGAGTTATTTATTACAGGTTGTGCAACCGACTTTTGTGTAGCATCAACTGTCCAGTCAGGGTTAACAAAAGACTATAATATAACTGTGATAGAAGATGGACATACCACTGGGGACAGACCACATTTAAAAGCCAAAAAAGTAATCGAACATTATAATTGGGTCTGGCAAAATATGATCCCAACCAATGGAAAAGTAGACGTAAAAAACTTTGAGCAGATAAAAAATAATCTAACAAGTCATTAAATAGACATAGAACATACCTCTCTATTTATCAAGAGATGATCTTATTTATGTATTATAAAGCTAGTTTTAAATCTATAAATGACGGATATTTTATTAAAAACGATAAAATATTAAAGAGTTAACAATTTACAGCTCCTTTTTTTTATATCTTAGAGTTGTGTATTATAAGATTTTTTATAATTTGCAAAACTATGCGCGCATAGTAGTTCTTTTAAGTTCTTAAATAGTGGTGTATTCTATTTTGTTTATTCGTAAATTTAATCACCCAATTATTTTTAAAAACAACCATCTGGAAAGAGCTTTGGAATGCTACAAAAATTATTTTAAAACGACTTATGACGAAAATTACTAGATTATTTGATTTCCCACATTATCAATTAAAAAAATTTAATTTAGACAAGGCTTTAATAACTAAATATAATGGTGAATGGATTGCAACTTCTACTGAAGAATATGTAGAAAAAGCTAATCAAATTAGCCGTGGTTTATTACGATTAGGTGTAAAACCTAATGATAAAATAGCGATTATCTCTTCTAATAACAGAACAGAATGGAATATCACTGACATTGGTGTTCTTCAAATTGGTGCGCAAGATGTTCCCATTTACCCAACAATTTCTCAAGAAGATTATGAATATGTCTTAAACCATTCTGAAGCAACATATTGTTTTGTTTCTGATGAAGAAGTATTTCAAAAAGTTGAAAATATTAAAGCTAATGTTCCTTCTCTAAAAGAAGTATACTCCTATAATGATATTTCTGGTTGTAAAAGTTGGAATGAAGTTCTTGAATTGGGTAAGGATGATAGTAACCAATCAACAGTAGAAGAAATCATGGCTTCTGTAAAAGAAGACGATCTTGCAACTTTAATATATACTTCAGGAACAACAGGAAGACCTAAAGGAGTCATGCTTAGTCATAAAAATGTAGTAAGTAATTCGATAAATAGTTCCTGCAGATTCCCTATAGTAGATGGAGAAACCAAAGCCTTAAGTTTTCTTCCAGTATGCCACATTTATGAAAGAATGCTAATGTATCTATACCAATATAGAGGTGTAAGTATTTATTTCGCAGAGTCTATAGAAACTATAAGTGATAACTTAAAAGAAGTTAAACCAGAGGTAATGACTGCTGTGCCTAGATTATTAGAAAAAGTATATGATAAAATCATTGCTAAAGGTGCTGACCTTACAGGAATTAAAAAGAAATTATTCTTTTGGGCGGTAGAGCTTGGGTTAAAATATGAACCCTACGGTGCTAATGGTTGGTGGTATGAAAAAAAGTTAAGTATTGCCAGAAAACTTATTTTTAGCAAGTGGCAAGAAGCTCTGGGTGGCAATTTAAAGCTAATCGCTTCTGGTAGTGCTGCATTACAACCAAGGCTTGCTCGAATATTCAATGCTGCAGGGATAGGAGTTATGGAAGGATATGGTCTTACCGAAACATCACCGGTAATTTCGGTAAATGAAAGAGAAAATGGAGGTTTTAAGATAGGTACAGTAGGAAGAATGATTCCTGAAACCGAAGTAAAAATAGCCGAAGATGGTGAAATTTTGGTGAAAGGTCCTCAAGTAATGTTAGGATATTATAAAGATGAAGAAAAAACCAATGAAGTATTAAAAAACGGATATTTTCATACAGGAGATATTGGCGAAATCGATAATGATGGTTTTTTGCGTATTACCGATCGTAAAAAAGAAATGTTTAAAACTTCTGGTGGTAAATATGTCGCTCCGCAATTAATAGAAAATGCCATGAAACAATCTCGTTTTATTGAACAAATAATGGTAATCGGAGAAGGAGAAAAAATGCCAGCAGCATTTATACAACCCAACTTCGAATTTCTAAAAGAATGGGCAGATCGTAAAGGCATACAAATAGGTAGCTCTATGCAAGAAGCTCTTAATAACCAATCAATTATTGATCGTTACCAGGAAGAAGTTGATGAACACAATAAAAAGTTTGGAAAATGGGAACGTGTAAAACGATTTGAACTTACACCTGAAGAATGGAGTATTGATGCAGGTCACCTTACCCCTACTATGAAACTAAAAAGAAAAGTAATAAAAGAAAAATACAAAGATCTTTATTCAAAAATTTATGGCTAATTCAATGTGCTGATTGTATATAAAATGCATATCAGATTTAACTGTTAATCAGTAAACTCCTCATTTTATGGGGAGTTTTTTTATTAATTCAACAAAAAAGTGTAAATTACATTAACTTTTCTCAATTTTTTACTTCATTTATTATGCGTGCATAATAAATTTTCTTACCTTTACATTCATAACAATTTTTTTGAATGAGAGAAAAGACAATCGATTATGCTCTTAGAGCTACCTGGATGGCAGTTGCTAAGATGTATAATGAAGAAGCTAGCAAAAAAGGAAGTACAATGGCTACTGGATTTGCATTACTTAGCATAGACCCAGAAAGCGGTACACCTTCTACTTCATTAGGACCCAAAATGGGAATGGAAGCCACAAGTTTATCACGCACTTTGAAAACCATGGAAGAAAAAGGATTAATTTTTAGAAAGAAAAATCCTCAAGATGGACGAGGTGTATTAATCTATCTCACTCCATTTGGGGTAGAAATGAGAAATTTCTCAAAAGAAGTAGTTTTTACTTTTGATACTATGGTAAGAAAACATGTTCCGCAAGAAAAGTTAGATGTTTTCTTAGAAGTCTTTCAAACCATAAATGATCTGATATCATCTAAAAAAATTTACTCAAAACAAGAATCTGTAAAACCTTAACAACCCGAAGTTAAAAAATGAAAAGAATCATTAAAAAAGTTGCAGTTATCGGCTCAGGAATCATGGGATCTGGTATTGCATGTCATTTCGCTAATATTGGTGTCGAAGTACTATTATTAGATATAGTCCCTCGAGAACTTAATGACAAAGAAAAAGCGAAAGGCCTTACTCTTGACAACAAAGTGGTCCGTAATCGATTAGTAAATGATTCACTTACCGCTGCTCTTAAATCTAAACCCTCTCCTATATACCATCAAAAATTTGCAAATCGTATCACTACAGGAAACCTGGAAGATGATATCGCAAAAGTTGCAGATGTAGATTGGATTATAGAAGTTGTTGTAGAACGATTAGATATTAAAAAAATAGTTTTTGAAAATCTTGAAAAACACAGAACACCAGGTACATTAATTACTTCTAATACCTCTGGTATTCCTATTCATTTCATGAATGAAGGAAGAAGTGAAGATTTTCAGAAGCATTTCTGTGGAACACATTTCTTTAACCCTGCTCGTTATCTCAAATTATTCGAAATTATTCCTGGCCCAAATACATCTCAGGAAGTTTTGGATTTCCTTAATGGATATGGAGAACAATATTTAGGAAAAACTTCTGTAGTTGCAAAAGACACCCCCGCGTTTATTGGGAATAGAATCGGAATCTTTAGTATCATGAGTTTATTCCACATGGTAAAAGAGATGGGATTAACAATAGAAGAAGTAGACAAACTTACTGGCCCTGTTATTGGTCGTCCAAAATCTGCAACTTTTCGTACCGTAGATGTAGTTGGTTTGGATACTTTGGTTCATGTAGCTAATGGTATTGCAGATAATTGCAAGGATGATGAACGTCACGAATTATTTAAACTCCCGGATTTCATCGGTACTATGATGGATAACAAATGGCTGGGAAGTAAAACCGGACAAGGATTCTATAAAAAGAATGTTGGTGCAGATGGAAAAAGAGAAATCCTATCTTTAGATTTAGATACTTTAGAATACAAAGCTAAAAAAAGAGCTTCTTTTGCTACTCTTGAAATGACAAAAACTATCGATAAAGTAGTTGATCGTTTTAAAGTATTAGTCTCCGGAAAAGATAAAGCAGGAGAATTTTATCGTAAAAATTTATCTGCACTATTCGCATATGTTTCCAATCGTATTCCTGAAATTACAGACGATTTATATAAAATCGATGATGCAATGAAAGCTGGTTTTGGATGGGAACATGGTCCTTTTCAGATCTGGGATGCTATTGGAGTAGAAAAAGGAATCGAAATGATGCGTGCAGAAGGGTATGAACCTGCTTCATGGGTACTTGATATGATCGCCTCAGGAAGTACTTCTTTTTATACTGTAAATAATGGAGCTACATTTTTCTACGATATTCCTAAAAAAGAACAAGTAAAAGTACCAGGACAAGATGCATTTATCATTCTGGATAATATCCGTAAATCTTCAGAAGTATTTAAAAATAGCGGAGTCGTAGTAGAAGATCTTGGTGATGGAATTCTAAATGTAGAGTTCCAGAGTAAGATGAACACTATTGGTGGTGATGTTTTAGCCGGATTAAACAAAGCTATCGATATTGCTGAAAAAGATTTTCAGGGATTGGTTGTTGGTAATCAAGCAGCAAACTTCTCTGTAGGTGCAAATATCGGAATGATATTTATGATGGCCGTTGAGCAAGAATATGACGAGCTTAATATGGCTATTAAATATTTCCAGGATTCTATGATGCGTATGCGTTATTCTGCAATCCCAACAATTGCTGCTCCTCATGGTATGGCACTTGGTGGTGGATGTGAACTCTCTATGCATGCCGATAAAGTAATTGCTGCTGCAGAAACCTATATAGGACTTGTAGAATTTGGTGTTGGTGTTATCCCTGGTGGTGGTGGATCCAAAGAAATGGCACTAAGAGCTTCTGATACTTTTAAGAAAAACGACGTAGAACTTAATGTGCTACAAGAGCATTTCCTAACTATAGGTATGGCCAAAGTGTCAACCTCTGCTTATGAAGCATATGATACTAATATACTGCAAAAAGGAAAAGATATCGTTGTTGTTAATAAAGATCGCCAAATTGCTACAGCAAAAGCACATGCGAAATTGATGGCAGAACAAGGATACACACAACCACCTCTTCGAAAAGATATTAAGGTACTAGGTAAACAAGCATTAGGTATGTTCTTAGTAGGAACCGACTCTATGGAAGCTAGTAAATATATTTCTGAGCATGATCATAAAATAGCTAATAAGCTAGGATATGTAATGGCTGGTGGAGATTTATCTGAACCAACATTGGTTACAGAACAATACTTATTGGATCTGGAACGTGAAGCTTTCTTATCACTTTGTACAGAACGTAAAACTCTTGAACGTATCGAACATATGCTTAAGAAAGGAAAACCATTACGTAATTAGTATTGAGAATTTAGTATTGAGTAATTAGATTATAAAGTAATGCACAAAGTTGAAGATTTAAAAATATGGAAAAAATCAATTGATTTAGCCAAATCTGTCTATCAACTAGCAAGTCATCTTCCTTCTAATGAAAAATATGGTTTAGTTTCTCAAATAAAACGCAGTGCTATTTCCATTTCTTCCAATATTGCTGAAGGTGCTGGAAGAAATTCAAGTAAAGAATTTAAACATTTTTTAAGTATTGCAAATGGTTCATGTTATGAACTCCATACACAATTAGTATTAATAATAGAATTAAATATAATAAGTAAAGAAAAAGTAGAACAAGTTATTGAATTATGTATTGAAATACAGAAAATGAATTATTCATTTCAAAAAAGATTATGAATCTCAATACTAATATCTCAATACTCAATACTATAAAACAATGAAAACAGCATATATAGTAAAAGCATATAGAACAGCCGTAGGAAAAGCTCCTCGTGGGGTGTTCAGGTTTAAAAGAACAGATGAATTGGCAGCCGAAACCATAGCACATATGATGAAAGAGCTTCCTAACCTTGACAAAGCACGTATCGACGATGTAATTGTTGGTAATGCCATGCCCGAAGGGTCTCAAGGATTAAATATGGCACGTTTAATCTCATTAATGGGATTAAATTCTGTTGATGTTCCTGGAGTAACAGTAAATAGATTTTGTTCATCAGGAATAGAAACCATTGGTATTGCAACAGCCAAAATACAATCCGGAATGGCAGATTGTATTATTGCCGGTGGGGCAGAAAGTATGAGTTCTGTTCCTATGACAGGTTATAAAACAGAACTTAACTATGATTTAGCCAAATCAGGGCATGAAGATTATTATTGGGGAATGGGAAATACTGCAGAAGCAGTTGCTCACCAATTCAAAGTATCCCGAGAAGATCAAGATGAATTTGCCTATAACTCTCATGTGAAGGCCTTAAAAGCACAAGCAGAAAAGCGTTTTCAGGATCAAATTGTTCCTATCAATGTCGAACAAATTTATGTTGATGAAAATGGAAAAAAGGCTACAAAATCATATACTGTATCTAAGGATGAAGGGCCTCGTGCCGGAACCAGTAAAGAAGTATTAGGTAAACTTAGACCTGTATTCGAAGCTGGAGGAAGTGTAACTGCTGGTAATTCTTCGCAAATGAGTGATGGTGCTGCTTTTGTGATGGTAATGAGTGAAGAGATGGTTAAAGAACTAAACCTTGAGCCAATAGCAAGACTTGTTAATTATGCAGCTGCAGGTGTAGAGCCAAGAATCATGGGTATTGGACCAGTAAAAGCTATTCCGAAAGCTCTAAAACAAGCCGGATTAAAACAAGATGATATCGAACTTATAGAACTTAATGAAGCTTTTGCTTCTCAATCTCTTGCTGTAATGAGAGAATTAGGTCTTAATCAGGATATTGTAAATGTTAATGGAGGCGCAATTGCATTAGGACATCCATTAGGATGTACAGGAGCAAAACTTTCGGTTCAATTATTTGACGAAATGCGTAAACGTGATATGAAAGGTAAATACGGAATGGTAACCATGTGTGTAGGTACAGGACAAGGTGCTGCTGGTATTTATGAATTTTTAAATTAAAAAAAACAGAATCTAGAAAAAAGAACAAAGAGAATCTGATTTTGAGGAAAAGACATAATTATAAAAATCTGAAAATATGGAAATTAGGATTAGAAATTGCTAATGACGTATCTGATATTTTGCTCTCTTTTCCTAAACATGAAAGATATGATTTAAGCTTACAAATAAGTAGATGTTCTGTTTCAATACCAAGTAATATAGCTGAAGGCTCAGGAAGATCCAATAAATCATTTAATAATTTTATTGATTACTCTTTGAGCCCTTCATTCGAATTAGGAACACAACTTTTAGTAGCAAATCATAGAAAATATATTGATAATAATACCTTAAAAAACCTAGAAAACAAAATTGAAGAATGGCAGAGAATGACAATGGGATTCCAAAATGGATTAAACTTATAAAGTCTTTTATCTTTCTTCTATTTTCTTTTCTCTATAAACTAAAACCTTACTAAAAAAATGAGTGATAAAACTATAAATAAAGATATTCTTAGAGGAGGACAATTCCTTGTTAAAGAAACTAAATGTGAAGATGTATTTACTCCAGAAGATTTTTCTGAGGAGCAAAGAATGATGCGTGATAGCGCAAGAGAATTTGTAGATCGTGAGCTATGGGCTCATTGGGAACGATTCGAAAGTAAAGACTATGCATATACAGAAGAATGTATGCGTAAAGCCGGTGAGCTTGGGCTTTTAGGAGTTTCTGTACCCGAAGCATATGATGGTCTAGGAATGGGATTCGTATCTACAATGTTAGTTTGTGATTATATCTCTGGAGCTACCGGATCATTTAGTACTGCTTTTGGAGCTCATACTGGTATTGGAACCATGCCAATCACTTTGTACGGTAATGAAGAACAAAAGAAAAAATATGTTCCTAAACTTGCTACTGGTGAGTGGTTTGGAGCATACTGCCTAACAGAACCAGGTGCAGGATCAGATGCCAATTCTGGTAAAACAAAAGCTGTTCTTTCTGAAGATGGAACACATTACTCGATTTCTGGACAAAAAATGTGGATATCCAATGCAGGTTTCTGTAGTTTATTTATTGTTTTTGCCCGTATTGAAGACGATAAAAACATTACAGGATTTATTGTAGAAAACGATCCATCTAATGGGATTTCTCTCGGTGACGAAGAAAAGAAGTTAGGTATTCACTCCTCTTCTACTCGTCAGGTATTCTTTAGCGATACTAAAGTACCGGTAGAAAACATGTTGTCAGAAAGAGGTAATGGGTTTAAAATTGCTATGAATGCACTAAACGTAGGGCGTATTAAACTTGCTGCTGCCTGTCTTGATGCGCAACGTCGTGTGATTGGTGAAGCTACTAAATATGCTAATGAACGTATCCAGTTCAAAACACCAATTATGAACTTTGGTGCTATTAAAGCTAAAATTGCTGAAATGGCTACCAATACATATGCCGATGAATCTGCTAGTTACAGAGCTGCAAAAAATATCGAAGATAGAATTGCTATCCGTCAAGCGGAAGGAAATACACATCAGGAAGCAGAACTTAAAGGTGTCGAAGAATATGCTATTGAGTGCTCTATTCTTAAAGTTGCCGTTTCTGAAGATGTACAAAGTTGTACTGACGAAGGAGTGCAGATTTTTGGAGGTATGGGATTCTCTGCAGATACCCCAATGGAATCTGCATGGAGAGATGCTCGTATTTCAAGAATCTACGAAGGTACCAATGAGATTAATCGTATGCTTGCCGTAGGAATGTTAGTAAAGAAAGCAATGAAAGGTCATGTAGATCTTCTTGGTCCTGCAATGAAAGTTGCAGATGAACTTACTGGTATTCCATCTTTTGATACTCCGGATTATTCAGTATTGTTTTCTGAAGAAAAAGAAGTTATAGCTAAGCTTAAGAAAGTATTTTTGATGGTTGCGGGAGCTGCGGTACAAAAATTTGGACCACAACTTGAGGAGCATCAACAATTATTACTAGCTGCTTCAGATATTTTAATTGAAATTTACATGGCTGAATCTGCAATCTTACGCACCGAGAAAAATGCAAAACGCTTTGGTGAAGATGCTCAGGAAACTCAAATAGCGATGTCTCAATTATATTTATACAATGCTGTAGATATTATTATCAGAAAAGGAAAAGAAGGAATAGTTTCTTTTGCTGAAGGAGATGAACAACGAATGATGCTAATGGGACTTAAACGCTTTACTAAATATGCTAACCAGCCAAATGTAGTTGCTTTAAGAACTAAAATTGCTGACAAAATTGCCAAAGAAAACGGATATTTTATTGGGTAGCAATTATAAAGAAAAACACTTAACATTTTGATGTGTTTAATTTTAATTATAAGAAACCGCCTTTTAAATACTAAAAAGGCGGTTTTTATATTTCCAAATTTAGTTTTGTTTTCAATTCTAGCTTTCCTTTTCCTGTTACCAAGATCTCTCTTGAACCCTTCTTCCTTCGTATCCAATCATTTTGTAACATCATCGTAAGAAAAGAGGCTCCAAGTGCACCTGCCAAGTGATGTCTACGCTCACTCCAATCCAGGCATGGATGGGCAAAAGATCGTTTTTGTGACATTACATCATCGATATCAATACCAACATTTTGAAACCAACTCTTTCCTGTAGAAGTAACTATATAAGTTCGTTCTACAATCTCTACCATACCATTATCAAGCAAGGCATCAGTAATTTTTACACCAATTTTTCCTGCCAAATGATCATAACAAGTTCTGGCATATGTTATACCATTACGTTCTGGTTGTTTAGTCCTGGTATATTCATCGTTAATGGATACTAACCCCGCCATAGACTCAATAACCTGAGCTACTTCAGAGGTTGCATACCTATAATACCGATGCCTTCCTTGTTTTTCTACTAGCAATATATTAGCCTGAATTAATTTTTTTAAATGATTACTTGCTGATTGTGCAGAAATATTTGCACATATCGATAGTTCAAAAGCTGTATATGCTCTACCATCTAATAAACACCACAGCATTACAGATCTAGATTTATCTCCTAATAAAGAGGCGATCTGAGCAAATTTATTTTCAAACTCTTCCATTAACTATTATCACAATATGATCTGGTTTCAATACACAAAACTAATGTAATACCATTTACGCCATGAATTTACTATAATATAACCGATATGATCATTTTCAATCCCATATTTTAGGTCTTTTTACTCCAAGCGTTCTTAAATAATCGAGCATTTGTCCCATATGTACTGCTTCATGAAATACAATTCTATTCAGATAATCACCAAGTTTTTTGCTCTGCCCTACTTCTGTTCTTTCTATTCTTATGTTTTCAAGATCTGTTTCTGTTAAACCTTCTATCATATCAAGAAAATTATTTCTATAGTTCATTGCTAGCTCAAGTTCAAACTCCAGATCCACATACTTCATTCCTTGCCATGGAGAATGGTAATCCCCCAGATTTCCTCTGTTGTCAATTATCTTATGAAATAAATGCTCAGTTTCTAACACATGTCTAATCATTTCAATAATTGAGAAAGCATTTTTATCTGGTTTCCAATCAAAATATTCTTCTGGTATTCCTTTCCATAGTTTAATACTTCGCCTTCTTGTCTCTGTACAGTTTAATAAAATAATTTCTATCGAATTCATTATGTGTATTTTTAATATATTCCTCTACTCCAATTCTCTGAAATAACTTTACCTTTTTCATAATCATCTACAACCAATATTAGCTGATTATCATGATCACTGTATTGTGTTAGTATGTTAACATCATTTTTTTCCATCAAACGACAAATCTTCCCTAACTGTCCGGGTACTTCTTGATTTAATTTTTGAATAAGCACTTTATTGATCCCAAACACTTCAACTCCATGAGATTCTAATGCTTTCTTTCCTTTTTCGGCATCGGCTACCAAAAAATTAGCCACTCCAATATTGTTATGCACAAAAACACCTCCCCCTTCAAGGCTTACTCCTGCATTTCCTAAAATTTCTCCCATTTCTGCTAAAGCTCCTGGTTTATTATCCAATCTAATTACTAAATTTCTCATACTTGATTTTATATTAATTTAATTTGAATATTTGCTATAATAGAGTTTGCGATAAAGCAATTAGAATGTGCTAGATTATGCATCTCCTCTATATTCTTTATTGAAGGTTGGTTTCCTTTAAAAATTACTTTAGGATATAATGTTATTGCAGTGATTGCTTTTTTTCCTTTTATCTCATTTAGCTCTCCTACGGGGTGATCTTTATAACACTCTACAACATATTTTTTCTTTGAAGCAATAGAAAGAAAAAACAACATATGACAACTCGAAACAGATCCTAAAAATGCTTCTTCAGGATCTACCGCAGATGCATCAGACATTGGAGTAGGAACTATTTCTGGAGAAGAAGAAGCTAGTACTTCTGCTCCCCCATCAAAATACCAGATATGTGCCCTGCTATATTTTCCATCTGTAAATAATTCATGTTGATTTTTCTTCCAAAATACTCTCGCCGAATGTTTCATTTTACCTGTTTCTTTTTGTATTTCACAAAAGTAAAACAGCTTTATTTTTTTTATTTCATTTTAAAATGAAGTATGAAAATTCCAGAATATAACTTCAGGGAATAAAAACTATGAATCCTCGACTACCACTCTATGGAGATACGATGTAATACATTACAGTTATGACAATATGGGAATAATTGTTTTTCAATTATAATAAGTTTTTCATCACTATTTTACTTAGCTTTATTATCACTTATACATTGTATCATTTCTTTTACAAGAAAGTAAGATAATAATCTATATTATTTACAAACACCTCTTTTTTAAAATTTTGTTCACTACATTTATCATGATTATATCACTAAATCTCATTATGAAAAGAATACTTTTATTATTCATTTTATTATCTATAGTAAGCTGCAAAAAAAGCCTTTCAGGCTCAACTAAAGGTGTATTGGCTATCATAGATCAAAAAGATTTACAAAAACAGAAAGTAAAAGTTGATCATCAAATCAGAAAAGTTAAAAAAGCAGTAATCGTTCCTAAACTAGATGGTGAGATGAATGACCCTATTTGGAAAGAAGCTACCTGGTATGGTTTTGATCAAAGATGGTTAGGAGCTCCTTATACTTTTAATGACTTTTTTGGGAGATATAAAGTAGTGTGGACTCCAGAAGCTCTATATATATTGGTTGAGATCAAAGATGATGTTTTATATGATCAAAATAAAAACCCTCTAAGTTTATGGTGGGATGATGACTGTGTAGAAATTTTTATTGATGCAGATAACTCTGGTGGAAATCATCAATATTCTAATAACGCATTTGCATATCATGTAGCATTAGATGGAAATGTTGTTGATCTAGATGAACAGAAAAACCCATTACTGTATAATAATCATGTAAGCTCTAAACGAGTTACTAAAGGTGATGTATCGGTATGGGAGTTTGAAGTTATTGTATATGATCACACCTATAAAGAAGGAAAAGTTAATGATCCGATGATCTTAAAAAAAGATCAGAAGCTAGGTTTTGCTATTGCATATAATGATAATGATGGTAGTAAAGAAAGAGAAAATTTTATTGGCTCTGTTTTTATCCCGGGAGAAGAAAAAAATCTGGGGTGGATTAATGCTGATATTTTTGGTACAATCATTTTAGAAGAATAATGTATTGAGGCCAAAATTCTACATATTACCAGTAATTATCATTTCGCAGTTTTTCTGTACTTCGTTATGGTTTGCCGGTAATGCTGTTATCGATGATCTTGCCTCCCAGTTTAATGTTGGTTTTAATATTTTAGGTTACCTCTTATCTTTTGTACAATTTGGATTTATTGTAGGAACACTTACATTTGCTTTATTAACATTAGCCGACAGGTTTTCTCCTTCTCGTATATTCATGATTTGTGCATTTTTGGGAGGGCTTAGTAATTTATCTTTGCTTATTCCTGATATCACAGTACTTAATTTACTTACGGCACGATTTGGTACTGGTTTTTTCCTTGCTGGGATATACCCTATTGGTATGAAAATAGCTTCTGATTATTATAAAGATGGTCTCGGAAAAGCACTCGGATATCTTGTAGGTGCTTTGGTGCTAGGAACAGCTTTTCCTCACTTAATTAATCACTTCTCCTGGAGTAGTGATTATAAAGCAGTAATTATCAGTACATCTATCTTGGCATTTGTTGGAGGATTAGCAATGTGGTATTTGGTTCCGGATGGGCCATACAGAAAACTCGTTTCTAAGCTTCAACTCGGAATAGTTACCCAACTTTTTAACATCCCTAGTTTTAGAAAAGCTGCTTTTGGGTATTTTGGACATATGTGGGAACTATATGCCTTTTGGGGCTTTGTCCCTATCATTCTTAAAACTTATTCTCGTATACAATCTATACAACTTCAGGTATCTTTTTGGTCTTTTATTATCATTGGTGTTGGTTTTATTTCTTGCATTCTGGGTGGTTTGATTTCATTAAAAACCGGAAGTAGAAAAGTAGCGTATAATTCACTATTGATCTCTGGAATATTTTGTCTTGCCTCTCCCCTGCTTTTCCTATTACCGCCCGAATTATTTTTAATTGCTTTGAGTATTTGGGGAATGTTAGTAATTTCAGATTCACCCCAATTCTCAACAATGGTAGCTGCTGCAGTGCCTCCAGAATTAAAAGGTACCGCACTTACAATTATTAATTGTATTGGGTTTGCGATTACTATAATTAGTATTCAATTATTGTCTTTTTTAACAGGAAAATTAGACAATACTGTGCTCTATACATTTTTAAGCATAGGACCAATTTTAGGAATATATACTTTACGAAAATAGTTGTAAGAAACGAACCTCTTTTTAACAAGAAATACACTTAAATAGGTTCTAATGCTTTCTTTATTCTTGACATCGCTTTTGACATCTGAGCTTCTACAGTTTTCACAGAAATATCTAATTGTTCTGCCACCTCTTTATATTTAAATCCTTGAATTTTATTTAGAACAAAAACTTCTTTACACTTTGGAGGAAGTTTTTCTATTTCAGCTTGAACACGGTTTATCTTATTTTTGATAATATCGTTATCCTCTTCTACAAAAACATGTAACGCATCTTTTTTTATTTGCTCTTTGTAATTTAATTCTTTTTTATTCTTTTTATAAGTATCTATTAATTCATAATAACATGCCTTATAAAGGTAATTTTTAATAGAAGTAGTAATATTTAACTTTTTCTTATTTTTCCAAATCTTAAGCATTACATTCTGAACAACATCTTCTGCTTGTTGCTTATTCCTTGATAAACTATATATATAGGAACACAATTCGTTATAGTGCATTTCATACAGATGCCTATATACAAATTCATTACCTCTTTTAAGTTCCTCTATTTGGATTTCGTTCTTTATAGCACTCTTTTTTTAACTCATTTTTAAACCCTATCGCAAAATAATTAACAAAAACTTTACATAAATAATAAAAAAAATACTTTCCAAAGTAAGGGTTTTATATTTTTTTTAAGTCTTAACTATAAATAAGCCAATAATTCGCATGAAAAAAGACAACGATTTGGATATAAATCAAATACTTAGGTACTTAAATAATGAGATGTCCGAACGAGAACTCATCAAGTTCAAAAAGTTATTGAATGATGATGAAAATTTAAATGAATTTAAAAAATACATTATCACTGATCATTACATTCAATTAGGTAAAAATGATTTTGATAATCAAAAAGCATTGTCTCTATTCCAAAAACATATACAAAGTACAAAATCTCACTCTAAAACCCGCAAAAATAGAATCAATAATTATTTAAAATATGCGGCAGTTTTTGTTGGGCTCATAATTGGGACTACAATATACCTTAACAAAGATATTTTTAACACTGATGATATAGTAAATGAAGTAACGCTACAACTTAGTGATGGTAGTTTTGAAACTATACAGAGTACTGAATTATTTAAAGAAATTAAAAGTGATGACGGTACAGTAGTAGGTGTTCAAGAAAAAAGTAAAATAGTATATAATAATGAAAAGGAAAACGTTGCTGAAGTATCAACAAAAATTAACACCTTAAAGGTTCCTTATGGGAAAAAATTTCAATTGGTATTATCAGACGGAACAACTGTTCATGTTAATGCCGGCTCTACATTAAAATTTCCCGTACAATTTGCTGTTGGGCAAGTTCGTGAAGTAGAATTATCTGGTGAAGCTTATTTTGAGGTGGCTAGAAATGAAAAAGCTCCTTTTATTGTTTCTACCAATGGTATTAAAACAGAAGTTTTAGGAACAAAATTTAATGTTTCTTCTTATGATGATGATTCTTTTTCTGAAGTTGTTTTGGTTGAAGGTAGTGTAGGTGTATTTAAGGATGAACAACGATTTAACAAAGATACCGATCAAATACTAAAACCTAATCAAAAAGCCAGTCTTATAATATCCGACCAGAATATGAGTATTTCTACAGTAAAAACAGAAAATTATATTGCTTGGGTAGATGGTATATTACTATTTAGAAACGAAAGTTTTGAAAGTATCGCTAAAAAACTGGAGAGATCTTATGACAAGAAAATAACAATTAATTACCAAAAAATAAAGGAAGAGAAATTCACAGGTCAGTTTGATGTAGAAAGTATAGAAGATGTATTAAAAACATTTAAGAGCAATACCTCTTTTAATTTCACCATCAAAGAAAATGAAATAATTATTAATCCCTAAAACAAAAAAAGACATGCATTCAAAATGACTATAAAACAAAAAAATCGAGAAATGCTGCAACATCTCCCGATTTAGAGTAAGCGTAATTTAACAATGGTTCAATCATTAAATCATATTAAAAATATGAAAATAATTAGAAAAAACCACACTAATGGTGTGGCAAAATTAATATTTAATTTGAAAATGAGGCTAACAATACTCCTAATTATATTGTCTCTATTTAGAATAAATGCAAATACATATTCTCAAAACACCAAGATTTCCTTAGATGTGAAAAATTATACAATTGAGAAAGTATTTGATCTGATACAACAAAAAACAGAATTTAAATTGTTTTTTAAAGATGTTGAGGTAAACACAAGAAGAAAGGTGTCTTTTAAGGTTTCTAACAAAAGAGTAGAATACATTTTGGATAGAATATTTAAGAACACCAATGTTTCTTATAAAATAGTAGACAAACAAATTGTACTGGTTAAAAAACCGGTAAAATCTAATATACCAAAAATCAAAAAAAGACAGTCTGCACTGGTCAAACCCCAAAAAGGATTTGAAATTAGCGGGCAAGTAGTTGATAAAAATGGCCTTCCTGTACCAGGATCAACAGTATCTATCCAAGGAACTACTCAAGGAGTAGTAACAGACTTTGATGGAAATTTTACGATGCGAGTTTCGGTATCAGATGTAATTAAAATCGAAAACTTAGGTTTCGAAACTCAAACTATTACAATTACAGATAAGAATAAAAGAAAATTTAGTATTGTACTAAAAGAAAATGTTGAAGGTCTTGAAGAAATAGTAATAACTGGTTATCAAAATATTCAGAAGAAATTTTTTACCGGTGCCGCTCAATCTTTGAAAGCTGAAGATATAAAATTAGAAGGTGTACCAGATATTTCTAGATCTTTAGAGGGTCGTGCTGCAGGTGTTACCATACAAAATGTTACTGGAACTTTTGGTGCTACACCTAGAATAACAATTAGAGGATCTTCATCTATTCTTGGTGATACCAAACCTATTTGGATTATCGATGGTGCCATACAAGAAGAAATAGTAAACGTATCATTAAATGACCTTGTATCAGGAGACTCAAGTACGTTATTAAGTTCTGCCGTTGCAGGATTAAATGGTTCTGATATTGCTAGTATTGAAATCTTAAAAGATGCTTCTGCCACAGCATTATATGGTGCAAGAGCTCTAAATGGTGTAGTTGTTATCACAACAAAATCGGGGAAAAGAAATCAAAAAACAAGTGTTAGTTACTCGGCAGAATATGCTGTGAGGTCTAGACCTACCTACGCTCAATTTGATTTACTTAATTCTCAGGAAACTGTTTCTATTTATAGAGAATTAGAATCCAAAGGACATTTAAGCCTTGCAAGAAGTTTACAAGGAAGATTTGGAGGTATTTATAATCAAATGTATAGAGCAATTAATAATTTTGATACAGAAACGAACTCTTTTCAACTTGCAAATACTCCTGAAGCCAGAGCTCAATTTTTGCAACAATACGAATTAGCAAATACAGATTGGTTTAAAACACTATTTAGAGAAAGTTTAACTCAAAATCACTCTATAAGTTTTTCTGGAGGTAGTGAAAACTCTACTCATTATTCTTCTATAGGGTATTTTACCGATCCGGGATGGACTATTGCCGACCGTGTAAGAAGACTTACGGGAAATATTAGAAATACGTATTATCTAGGAAACAATTATAAAGTAACTACTTTGGTACAGGGATCTTATAGAGATCAGAATGCACCAGGTGCCTTTGACAGGTTGTCTGATGTAGTTAATGGTGGGTTTGACAGAGATTTTGATATTAACCCTTTTAGTTATGCGCTTAATACCAGTCGTGCACTTAGACCAAGGGATAATAATGGTGATCTAGAATATTTTAGATATAACTGGGCTCCTTTTAATATCTTAAATGAAATTGAGCACAACACTACAGAATTAACTGTACTTGATTTAAAGGTTCAAGGAGAGCTTGAAGCCAAGATCAATGACAATTTAAAATATAACTTCTTAGGTACGGCAAGATATGCTACTTCTGCAAATGAACATAAAGCAACAGAAAATTCTAACGTTGCTGGAGCATACAGAGCTAATGAAACTACGATTGTTGAAAATGCAAATACCTTCCTATTCCGCGATCCTGAACAACCTAATTCAAGACCGCAAGTAGTATTACCTTATGGAGGTATCTATACCAGAAGAGACAATAAAATTATCTCTTATAACTTTAGAAATACTTTAGATTATACTAAAAATTTAACTGAAAGAAGTGATATTAGAGTATATCTAGGTCAGGAATTTAGATTTACTAATAGAGAAGAAAGTCTTAGCCGAGGATTTGGTTATCAGTTTGATAAAGGAGGTACTCCATTCACAGATCCTAATATAATTGATAAAATAATATTAGATGGTGGTAACTATTTTGGTTTAGAACAAACCAGAGAAAGAGGAGCTACTTTCTTTGCTACTGCAACATACTCTTTTAACGACAAGTATATTTTAAATGTTACAGGTAACTATGAAGGATCAAACAGAGCTGGTAAATCATCAGATGCAAGATGGTTACCAACCTATAATATTGGTGCCAAATGGAACATTGATCAAGAACCGGCTATTCAAAGAATTGATTGGATATCTAAACTTGCATTCAGACCTAGTTATGGATTAGTTGGATTACTTGCCGATAATGTTAGTAACAGCTTACCTGTATTTAGAAATGTTGTAACAGATCGTTTAAATCCAAACACGCGTGAAAATGCTATTAACATTGAGGATTTACAAAACACAGAGTTAACCTGGGAAAAGACATATGAGCTTAATCTTGGATTAGAAGCAGGGTTTTTCAACAATAGAATTTCTCTTGTTACAGATGTGTATTTTAGAAAAGGGGAAGATTTGATTGACCTAATTAGAACTTCTGGAATTGGTGGAGAAGCGATTAAACTTGCTAATAATGCATCAATGAATACTAACGGAATAGAAATTCAGTTGAATACGCAAAACATTGTTAGTCCTAATTTTAAATGGGAAACAACAATTAATGTTGCCTATTTTGATCAGGAAATTACAGAATTAGAGCAAAAACCAAACGTATTTAATTTAGTAGCAAATACTGGAGGAAATGCAATTGGTTTCCCAAGAGGGTCTTTATTTTCGTTCCAGTTTGACAAACTAGATGAAAAAGGATTACCAACATATGTTTTTAATGATGATAGAGATCCTGTTTCTGGTGTTGATTTCCAGGAAATAGAAGATATTCAGGAATACTTAAAGTATGAAGGATCTGTAGAGCCTAACTTAACAGGTGGATTCGCAAATAATTTTACCTATAAAAATTGGGGTCTAAATTTCTTTGTTACCTTCTCTGGGGGAAACAAAATTAGATTAGACCGTTATTATTCTTCTTCATATAATGACCTATCCGTTTTCCCTACAGAATTTCAGAATAGATGGTTATCTCCAGGAGATGAAAACATTACAAACATTCCTGTAATACCATCAAGAAGACTAATAAACCAAGTTGGTACTAATGCGATTGGTAGAGCTTATAATGCCTACAATTACTCTACAGAAAGAATTGCCGATGGAGATTTTATAAGAATGAAGAATATTTCTTTGTCCTATACTTTCCCTAAGGATGCAATTGACAAAATAGGGCTATCAAATCTAAAAATGACGATGCAATCAACCAATCCTTTCCTAATTTATTCTGATGACAAATTAAAAGGACAGGATCCTGAATTTTTTAGAGCAGGAGGTGTTGCATACCCTATCGCTAAACAATATACTGTATCATTAAATCTTGGATTTTAAAAAGAAATGATTATGAAAACAAACATCAAATTAATTGGTATAAGTCTATTAACATTTTTAATGTTCTCTTGTGAAGATTCATTAGATGAACTGCCTGATAATAGAACACAAATTGATACTGCAGAGAAAATTGGCGAAGTACTTACACTTGCCTATCCTCTAGCAAATTATTCACCTTTTTTAGCCCCAATGACTGATAATGCAGATGATAAAGGACCTTCTGCACGTGAAAACAGAGTAAATACAGAAATGTATTTTTGGAGAGATGTAAATGACAATGATTCTGATTTCCCTACTCATTACTGGAATGAATGCTATAAAGCTATTTCGCAGGCAAATCATGCTTTACAAGCCATTGAAGATTTAGGTGGTGGCAGTGAACTGAATTATCTAAAAGGAGAAGCTTTAATTGCCAGAGCATATGCTCACTTTATGTTAGTAAATATTTGGTCTAAAACCTATAATCCTTCAACTGCAGGATCTGATTTAGGGATTCCTTACGTATTAGAACCAGAAAATGTTGTGATTAAAGAATATAAAAGAGGAACTGTAAAAGAAGTTTATGAAAAAATAGAAGCCGATATTGTAGCAGGGTTACCACTGATTACTAATAAATATACGGTCCCTAAATTTCACTTCAATAAGAATGCTGCAAATGCTTTTGCATCTAGATTTTATTTATTTAAAGGAGATTGGGAAAAAGTTATACAGTATAGTAATCAAGTATTAGGTACTGCTCCTGCTGATCTTTTAAGAGATTGGACTGGTAAGTATAGAAGTTTCACTTATAGTCAAGTTCGTAACGAATATTCTTCTACAGCAGAAGTTGCAAATTTATTAATTGTTTCTGGAGCGTCGCTTTACGGTAGAGGTGGAAATTTTCTCGCTGCCAGATATCAATTATCTACAGATTTAGCAAATACACTTTTCTTTAACGGTTCTCAAATTAATAACAAAAGATGGAGCTATAAGGTATATGGTTCTGATCTATTTTTAAATACTCCAAAACATATTGAATATTTTAGAACTACTAATGCTGCTGCAGGTATTGGATTTGCTTTTACAAACTCTGTTCTTCTAACTACAGATGAAGTTTTATTAAACAGGGCAGAAGCATTTACTATGCTTGGTCAAACTGGTAACGCTGTTAGTGATATTAATGCTTTCTTATCTAAAAAAATACGAGACTATGATGCTGCTACCGATGTGCGAACACTTGATCAACTGAATACTTTACATGCTGTTGATCAAGGGATATATGAGCCTTTTTACACTATCGAACCAGAAAAGCTTGCTTTATTAAATGGTATTATAGAATATAGAAGAAGAGAATTTCAGAATGAAGGATTGCGTTGGTTTGATATTAGAAGGTTTAATCTAGAAATTGTTCACGAAGATTTCTTCGATAACAAAAGTACGCTTACTAAAACCGACAACAGAAAACAGTTACAGATCCCTGTAGACGGACAAAGTTTTGGTTTACAATCAAATCCAAGATAACACTAAATAATTTTAAGACTATATAATTATGAAAGAAATAATAAAATGGATAACCATAGTTGCAATTACCATAACAGTTATGAGTTGCGACAAAGGCGATAGTGTTGGACCTACTCAAATCAATACTGAAACACCTCAATTATCTGAACTAGACATATGGATAAGAAACAATTTCACTACTCCATATAATATTGAAATCCAATATAAATGGAATGAAAATGAAGTAGATCTAAATAGATATTTGTACCCTCCAACAGTTGATAATATAAAACCACTATTAGAAGTTGTTAAAGCAATATGGATAGAACCATATACACAATTGGGAGGAGAGAATTTTATTAAAAATATTGCTCCAAGACAATTCACATTAGCTGGTGGTTTTAATTATAATCAATCAGCAACAATCACTTTGGGTTTTGCAGAAGCAGGAACCAAAATTACACTGTTTAATGTAGATCAATTAGATCTAACTGACCTTGTTCTTACAAAAAGGTACTTTAAAACTATTCAACACGAATATACCCATATTCTAAATCAGACAAAACCATTTGATCCTGCTTTTGGAGAAGTAAATCCTAAAAATTATACTGCTCAATGGTTTAACAGAAGCCTTTCGGTAGCAAATGAGTTAGGATATATCACTCCATATGCATCAAGTTCGGCTATCGAAGATTATGCAGAAATGGTATCTGTTATGCTAACTAATTCTAAAACTGAATTTGATGCCTTAGTGGATGGTATTACAAGTAACGAAGCAAGAGCTTCTATACGAACAAAGGAACAATTTGTTGTTAAATATTTTACAGACGAGTTTGGCATTGATTTATATGAGTTACAAGAATTGGTAAATCAAAAAACTTTAGACATTGTTAATTAATAAAACAAAGAAAATGATTATAAAAATTTTAAATAAAATATGTTTCGGGTTATTATTACTGACTTTTTTCTCTTGTAGTAATGATGAAAATGAAGAATTATTCGGTACCTCACCTAGTGCTAGAATAGACCAAAAAATAACAGAGCTTCAAAATTTACTTTTGGCATCTCCTGATGGATATAAAGCTGTTTATTTTACAAAAAATGATGAATTTGGAGGATTTACCTTTTATATGAAGTTTAAGAGTGATGGGACAGTAGATATGACATCAGATGTTGATACTGAAACTGCTGTTACTACTGGTAATTATGAAGTAAAGTTGGGTACTTCGGTAGAATTAATTTTTACTACACGTAACCAAATCCATAAAGTATCAGATAATGATCTTACTGGCCTCAGAGGAACTGGATATAAAGGAAATTCTAACTTTCAATATATCAAAAATGAAGGAGGGAAAATTACATTTAGAGAGCCTAGACACGGTGCTACTCTAGTTTTCGAACCTGTAACAGCAGCAGAATGGGATAACGTTAATATTACGTTAGGAAGAAGATCTAGTCTTTTACCTAGTGTTACTTCTTCAGTTTTTCAAGGTCTAACCATTGAAGATGCTTCAGGTAATAAAGTAGTTTACTCGTTTGACTACGATAGCTTACGTCTTTTTGTTAAATCGCAAAATCAATCAGATGGTAGTATTAAAGAAGTTTCCTATGGTATAGCCTATACTCCCGAAGGGCTTGTGGTAAGTCCTGCAATAGAAATTGGAGGTAATAGTTATGAAAACTTTATTTTTGACGCTACATCAGGATCATATGTTTCTGAAGTGGGAGGAAATAAAGCGACCATTGGTTTTATTGATCGACCTACAGTTATTAGTAATGATATTGATAAATTAACAACTGTTGGATTCAGAACATTCTCGCACCGCGTTTCATGGGGTACTAGTCCTCGTACGTCTTTAGGTTTTAATAACTTAATAACACAGATTAACACTAACTTAATACCCGATAATGAGAGTTACAATAGATTCGAAATACTATTAGAAAACACAAACACAACAGGTACTGGGAATCCAGGAATTATTAACCTTTGGATTAATATGCGGGGTAATAATGCAGCTACTAGCTTTTGGGCCAATTATCGGTTTGAAGCCATTATAATAGATAAAATTTTACGTCTAACCTATTTAGGAACAGGAAATCCTAATGGTAATTATTATGAAGCTAAAGTACAGCCAATGCTTGACTTTTTTGCAAGTTCAGATGGATTGTACTTTGAAAATCATGGAAGTTTTAAAACTGATATTTCTAATTTTAGTAATAGTTCAGCTTCATTTACCAGTTTAGAGGATCCAGCTTTAAGAATTTATGGTCTTTTCTTTGGAAATTAATTTAACACTTAAGAAGACGTATTGTAATTACATTTTAAATTCATAAAATTAGCCATAAACAACAAACTATTGTTCCCTCAATAGCCTTTCTAACTCAACTTTGGAAAACCCGGAGCTTTATGCTCTGGGTTTTTTGATTAATTATATTTTTTTATTTCTCAAAAAACTAATACCTAATACCATTTCTGATGTATAAGTACTCAAAAGAAAATAGAAGATTTTTGTTCTAGACGAAAAACAAAAATCAAGCATAGTCGTAGCTACGGTTTATTTTTATTTTGAAGTATAGGGCAAAAAGAGCAATTTTAAGTGGGTATTTATACATCAGAATTAGCATACCCCCTCCCACATTAACATTTACTTAAGAATAACATCAAAATTTCAATGTATTTTAGAAAATAAAAACAATGAAGCATCCATTTGTTCTTTTAGTATTACTCACTACAATACCCTCTTTTTCACAAACCGATACCGAGATATACCTTTTTGATATCACTAAAAAAGACAAAACAATTACTCTTAATAACCAAAGGAACATATCTAATAACAAAGGATATGATAATCAACCTTCAATTTTTAATGATACTATCGTTTTGTTTTCTTCTACCCGCAACAAACAAACAGATATTGCTGTATACAATAGTAAAAACACTACAATAGATTGGATTACAGAAACTAAAAATGGAAGTGAATATTCTCCCACCAAAATCCCTAACAAAGATCAGATTTCTGCCATCCGCCTGGATCAAGATGGTAAACAACTCCTTTATCGTTATGATTACAAAACCGGGAAGTCTAAAGTTTTATTACAAGGCCTTAAAGTTGGATATCATACCTGGTTTAATGAAAACATACTAGTTTCATCAGTGCTTGAAGATAATGCAATGTCATTGGTCGTATCTAATATAAAAAAAGAGACTAATCATACTTTTCAAAAAAAAATAGGGCGATCACTTCATAAAATACCAAACTCAAACCTGATTAGCTACATCAGTAAAGAAAATAAAGATTGGGAAATTAAATCAATCGATCCTATAACAGGAATCACAAAAAAAATCATAAACACAATCTTTGAATCTGAAGATATGTGTTGGTTACCAGATGGCACTATCCTTATGGGAAAACAAAATCGTATTTTTAGGTTTAATCCAAAAACAGATACTGGTTGGAGTATCTTTTACACTTTCATGGATAAAGAAGTTGGTAATATCTCAAGAATAGCAACAAATGCCGCCGGTAGTATGCTTGCCGTGGTATCAGATATCTCGCCAGAACATATTGTTCAAAAACAAGTAGATGCCTATAATGCAAGAGATATAGATGCCTTTTTAGACACATATTATGACGATGTGTTAATTTATAAGTATCCAAATACAGTACGCTATAAAGGTAAAGAAGCCATGCGCCCTTATTATGACCAAAAATTCAAGGATGAACCTAATTTATCTTGTGAAATAAAGCATCGTATCATACTTGGTAATAAAGTAATTGATGAAGAATATGTCACTTATAGTGATCGAATTGTGAAAGTGATTTCTATATATGAAGTGAAAAACGGAAAGATTGCCAAAGTAACTTTTATCAGGCCTCAACATGATACTGATATTGAAAAGAATTCTGAAAACATTATTAACAAACAACTCGAGGCTTATAATGCGAGAGATATTGATGCTTTTGTTACTACTTATTCCAAAGATATAAAAGTGTATAATTTTCCGTACAAATTTTTATATGAAGGTCATGAGAAAATTAAAAAAGGATATATCAATTTCTTTAAAAACACACCTGATCTCAATTGTAAAATCAAAAATAGAATTGTTATGGGTAATGTAGTTATTGATGAAGAGTTCCTAACCATCAATAAACAACACTATAGTGCTATAGCGATTTATGAAGTGAAAAATAAGGAAATAGCTAAGGTTATTTTTATTCAATAGCTTGTATCATCTTATAAATTTGTTAAGAGACCATTATTACTAGACTCTTTTATTTAAATTAGGCGATCAAATTCTTACAAATGAAAACATTTTTCACGGCTGCCCTACTTCTATTATCTACCATTTTAATTGCACAAACCGATCAACGTATATACGATATCATCAATGCTGTCTCTGCAGATAGAATTGAAACCGATGTCAAAAAATTAGCCAACTTCGGAACTCGTAATACATTTAGTGATACCATTTCTGAAACCAGAGGCATTGGAGCGGCCCGAAGATGGATCAAAACAGAATTCGAAACTATTTCTAAAGAATGCAAAAACTGTTTAGATGTATTTTATCAAAAAGACTTTGTAACCAAAGATATGGGATCCAGAGTTCCTCATGATGCCTGGGTGGTAAATGTAGTAGCCGTACAAAAAGGAACAAAATATCCTAATCGCTATATCATTATGAGTGGTGATATCGATTCTAGGGCTAGTGATACTATGGATTTCACTACAGATGCTCCAGGTGCCAATGATAATGCTAGCGGAATGGCAGGAACAATTGAAGCTGCAAGAGTATTATCAAAATACACTTTTGAAAATAGTATTATTTATGTTGGATTATCCGGGGAAGAACAAGGGCTCTTTGGTGGTGGTGGATTGGCAAAATATGCTAAAGATAAAGGATGGGATATTATAGGAATCCTTAATAATGATATGATCGGAAACATTAAAGGAGTAGACGGAGTTATCGATAATAGAGCTTTTAGAATATTTTCTGAACCTACCAACCTTACTGATGACGAGAAGAAAGTACGTCGTAGACGTTTTTATGGTGGTGAGGTTGATGGTATTTCTCGTCAATTAGCCAGATATGTTCATAAAAGTGTAAAAACATATATGCCAGAAATGAATCCAATGATGATCTATCGATTAGATCGTTTTGGTCGTGGTGGACATCATAGACCTTTTAATGATTTGGGCTATGCCGGAATCAGAATTATGGAAGCTCATGAAAACTACACACAACAACATCAAAATATCAGAGAAGAAAACGGAATCAAATATGGTGATGTGGTAGAACATGTTAATTTTGAGTATGCCGCAAAACTTACTGCTGTGAATGCTATTAACCTGGCTGGTCTTGCCTGGGCACCTCCTGCTCCATCTGAAGTGAAAATTGGAGGTATTGTAGAACCTTCAGCAAAATTTAAATGGAAAAAAGTCAATGATCCTAATGTAAAAGGGTATAAAATCTACTGGAGAGATACGACATCTCCAACCTGGGATCATAGTAGATTTGTTGGTGATGTAGACAACTTCATTCTAAATGGTATTGTTATTGATAATTTCTTCTTCGGAATCGCCACCGTTGGAAAAAATGGACATGAAAGTCCTGTTGTATTTCCATCAGAGGTTTTTAGATAAATTACAAAAAAGCTTCTGTAAATAATTTTGAAACTAACACAAAGCTAATTACTATATTAATACTACCAATCTAACAAACAGGTAGACCTAAAGTATAACAATCAAAAAACAAACATATCATAGATGAACACATTCTATACAATAGCATTCAGTATTCTAAGTTTCACCTTATTATCTGCACAAGAACAACAATTTACAAGACAAGATTCTCTTAGAGGTTCTATAACCCCAGAACGAGAATGGTGGGATTTAACCTATTACCATCTTGATATCGCTGTTGATCCGGATAAAAAAACTATTTCAGGAAAAAATACAATTCATTACAAAGTACTGAAAGAGCATAACATAATGCAAATCGACTTGCAGTCACCTCTAAAAATAGAAAAAGTACTTCAGAATAATAAACAACTAAAAGTAACTTCAGAAGGTAATGCACATTTTATAACACTATCAACAGCGCAAAAAGAAAATAGTAAAAATGAAATAGAAGTGTATTATAGTGGTAAACCTCGAGAAGCTGTTCGTGCACCATGGGATGGTGGTATTTCATGGAAAAAAGATCAAAACGGAAAACATTTTGTAGCTTCTTCATGTCAGGGATTAGGAGCCAGCATATGGTGGCCCAATAAAGATCATATGTATGATGAAGTAGATAGTTTATTAATTAGCGTTAATGTACCATCTACTCTTATGAATGTATCTAATGGTCGATTGCGTAAAACAGAAAAACATGACAATGGCACCAAAACATTTCATTGGTTTGTAAGTAATCCTATCAATAACTATGGGGTGAATATCAATATCGGAGATTATGTGCATTTTGGGGAACAATACGAAGGTGAGAAAGGTAAACTTGATATGGATTATTATGTACTAAAAGATAACTTGGAAAAAGCAAAAAAACAATTTAAAGATGCCCCCAAGATGATGAAAGCTTTTGAGCATTGGTTTGGCCCCTACCCTTTTTATGAAGATAGTTTTAAACTGGTTGAAGTACCTTACTTAGGAATGGAACATCAAAGCTCTGTAACTTATGGAAACAAATATTTAAATGGATATCTAGGTAATGATCTTTCTGGATCAGGATGGGGAACAAAATTTGATTTTATTATTATCCATGAATCAGGTCACGAATGGTTTGCTAATAATATCACGTATAAAGATATTGCAGACATGTGGATACATGAGAGTTTTACGGCCTATTCTGAGAATCTGTTTGTTGATTATCATTATGGCAAAAAAGCAGCTTCAGAATATGTAATAGGTACCAGAAGAAATATTCAAAATGATAGACCAATTATTGGCCACTATAATGTTAATAAAGAAGGATCAGGTGATATGTATTACAAAGGAGCAAATATGCTTCATACACTTCGTCAACTTCTAGAGGATGATAAAAAATGGAGAGCTGTTCTAAGAGGGCTTAATTCTACTTTTTATCATAAGACCGTAACAACAAAACAGATTGAAGATTATATTAGTAAGGAAACCAAAATTGATTTAACTCAGTTTTTTAATCAATACTTAAGAACTGTAAAAATACCTACTCTCGAATACAAGTTTAAAGAAGGTGAATTAAAATATCGCTACACTAATATCGTAGATAAATTTGATATGCCGATACGCCTTTTTATAGATGGTACTCCAAAATGGATTCAACCTAATGCCAATTGGCAGACAAAAGATTTTAAAGGAGAAAAACTTACTGTAGACCCTAATTTCTATGTAAATATAACAGAACTATAGTGTTATAAAATGTCATCTTACTTTATTCCATTTACTGCTGCTTTTATATTAGGAGTATCCAAATCAGGACTCAAAGGAATGGGAATTGTAGTCGTAACCCTAATGGCACTTGCACATGGTGCAAAAGCATCTACAGGAATACTATTACCGCTTTTAATTTTCGCAGATGTTTTGGCTGTGCTGTATTATAACCGACATGCTCGTTGGAAATATCTCCTTCAATTCCTTCCATGGATGATAGGTGGCGTTCTATTAGCCGTTTTTGTAGGAAAAGATCTTCCTGAATATATATTTAAGAAAGGAATGGCCGTGATTATCATTATTAGTGTGGTTATCATGTTTTTTTGGGAACGGTACGATAAAAAAAACATACCTAATAGGCTTTGGTTTATTAGCACTACTGGGTTTGCTGCAGGTTTCACCACAATGATTGGAAACCTGGCAGGTGCATTTACCAATATTTTTTTCATGGCAACCCGAATACCAAAAAATGAGTTTATCGGTACTGCTGCTTGGTTATTTTTTATAATTAACTTGTTTAAACTTCCATTTCATATTTTTAGCTGGGATACTATAAATATGAAGACATTAATTGTGGATTTATATTTGATTCCGGGAGTTATACTGGGGTTCGTCATTGGACTCAAGGTAGTAAAACGGTTTAAAGATCATCAATACCGAAAATTCATTTTAATTATGACAGCGATTGGAGGATTGGTTATTTTATTTAAGTAATCACTAGTGCTATTAAATAATTATAGAGCATGCTTATTTAATGGATTAATAACTCATAGTTAAACTTTTAGTTAATTAATGCGATAAAAAAACAATAATGCTACTAATTTGATAAATTTAAGTATTAATCAAATTATATATATCATGAAAAAAAGGCAATTAAAAAAGCTTAAGCTTAACAAGAACACTATTTCAAGAATTAATTCTCAAAAAATTAAAGGAGGTACTGGTACAGGAGATTGTGATTCTAGTATTGCTCCAAATTGCAACTTTGCTTGTGCAACAGGAACGTGTGTTTCGCATAGAAATGATTGTTAAGTAAATAGATTATTTTAAAAAATCACAAAACTGCCAAGAATTTAAATCTTTGGCAGTTTTTATATCGTATATAATTAAATAATTGCTAGTAATTTCAAATGTATATGAGAGTATAATTCTTTTTGAATACATTAGGACCAAAAAAGAATCCTAAACAATGAAAATTACCTCTTTACCAAAATTACAAACCGAAAGATTACTTTTAAGGCAATTAAAAGAAAATGACAATAAGGTAATTCTCTTCTTACGATCTGATCAAGCAGTTAATGCATTTGTAAAAAGACCAAAAACGAATACAATAGAAGAGGCTAATAACTTTATTAACAAAATTAACAAAGGAATTGATGAGCAAGATTGGCTATTCTGGGGAATTACAATAAAAGATAATCCCGAACTTATTGGTACTATCTGTCTTTGGAATTTCTCTGAAGACAAAAAAATAGCAGAAGTAGGTTACGACTTGCATCCAAAGTTTCACAAGCAAGGGATTATGAATGAAGCATTGATAAGTATTCTTAATTATGGATTTAAAGTCTTAGAGTTGGATACCATAGAAGCTTTTACCCATCAAAACAATGAGCCTTCAAAAAAGCTATTATCAAAAAATAACTTCACTCACATTGAGTATAGAAAGGATAGCGATAATCTAGACAATATTATCTTTTCTATTTCTAGAAATGAATAATCAAAAGACATTTCTCAAAAGTCGATTTTTGAATAGAAAAATGATTTAATACTCTATATGTATTGATAATATTTGGCCATCAATAATGTATTATTAAAATCTAAAAAAATGAGTATCTTAATAATAATGAGTATCATAGTCGTTAGTATTATCATTGTTCTTATTTTTCTTTTAAATAAGCGAAAACCAATATCTAATTGTATTCATTATAAAAACTATGTTTTAATAAGAGAATCTCCTTATTCTGATGAGTTGAGTGATTATGAAATTATTAAAGAGAAACAAGGGCTTAGGTTTAGAACCAGAGAAGGCTACTCTTTATTTATCATAAAGTTACATTCTAAAGAGAATCAGGAAGTAAAATTAATAGGGCTTGCCAGCTATGGTGCAAGAAATCTTGAATTTAATCGGTACATCTGCAATTTGGTTGATCAAATAAATAGCAAAAAAAACACCAATTAAGCATACATCTCATATCTATACTTTCTATATATAATTCTCATAATTTACTTCTATAAGCTACTCGATTATAATAGAATCATCTCTACACTAGTAATTCTTACTATTTTATTCCTAAATAAAGGTACACATACGGTATATGTACCTTTAACCCCTTATTATTCTTCGTTTCCCAGGTGATAGCATATACATTTGTCTTGTAAAAAAATTCATTAATTAAAACTGAAGAACTATATGAAGCTTTTAAAAATCTCATTATTAACACTCTTTTTGACTATCAATTTTGCTCCCCTTAATGCACAATCAAAAACAAAATCATACACCTTAAAAAAAGGACATGTATTTGATATCATATTTCTGAATACTAAACCTGATACTAAACAAAAACTACAGCATTACTTTAAAACTGCATTTCCTGTAGCCGAAAAAATGGGATATCATAGATTACCAGGGATAGGTATAAAAGGAAGTCCAACTCAAGGTAATTATCATCCCGAAAGTATGATCTTTGGATATTGGGACACACTTAATGGAAGAGAAAAATTCTTACACGATATTCAAAAAACAATGCCTGATTTTCATGAAGAAAGAAGAAATATCTGGTCTACTTTTAACCTTACTTATTATGAATTAAAACAAGATCTGTCTTTTAGTATTAACCCTGAAAAATTTAATATTGTTACGGCATATTGGCATAAAGACAAGTCTTCTTTTCAAAAGTTCAAAAAAGAATGGGTACAGAAAATGAAAAAGGCAGGAGGTAAAATAGAAGTGGATTTTATAGAAGGTGCATCTCCTTTTGGATATCACTATAATCCAGATTATTTGGTCATTACTTCCTGGAAAAACAAAACCGATTTTGATCAATTTTATAAAGAAAATCTAAAAATGGATCATAGTTCGGTGAAACATGTGAATCAGTTTCATATTAAGTAACTATTTTAGACCAATAAAAGCAGGTTATTTGATAACCTGCTTAATACACTCCTATGCAAACACTTTTGAATCAACTCGTATATTTTGGTTATTTCCAGAGTCTGTTTTTACTCTGTATTTACCTTTTTTCGCCAAAGAACAGAAAAAACATTAATGGGTATGTCGCTTTTTTAGTACTGGTTCTTATGATTGGTTTATCGGGCCGGGTACTGTATATATCAGATATTTTTGGTAAAAACTTTCGGTTGATTGCATTTTCTGAGTTTGCAACACTCCTATTTGGATCTACAATTTACTTATTTACCAAATCTTCTTTATTAAACAAACGTTTTTCGTATCAGGACCTATTACACTACATCCCTGGGTTTTTCTATATCATTTTTGTTGTTTTTATCTTTATGCTTCCCACAGACGAGGTTATTGGATCAAGAGTTAAAAGCGGAGAATTATTTCGTACCATAACTATTTTTATTGGTATTGGTCTACTATTCAACATTACGTATTGGGTAATGAGTCTTCAGTTATTTCTTTCTTTTAGGAAAGGGTTGCGTAATGAATTAAGTTATACTGTAAAGACACAGTTTTTCTTTAATTTTCTTATTGCAATTGGTATTTGCTTACTATGCTGGGTTATTGTGTATTTCATTAGTATTTTTGGATTCGAAATGATAGAAAGAACAGCAAGAGAGACGATTTGGCTAAGTATTGCTTTAATTATTCTTTTTATCGCTTATTATGGTATGATTTCTCCTGATTTATTTAAAATCATCCCTGTCGGAATTCAAAAAAAATATACCCAATCCAAACTATCTAAATCAGATCTAGATCATTTACAAACCAAATTAGATCAGTTAATGGTAGAGAAAAAACCGTATCTCAATAGAAAATTATTAAAAGCAGAACTTGCTGACATGCTGGGAGTAAGTAGCCCAGAAATAGCTCGACTATTGAATGAAAATATCGGCATGAATTTCTTTGAATACATTAATTATCACCGGATTAAAGAGTTTGTAGAATTAACAAAAACAGATAAAGCCAAAAATTTCACCTTTTTTGGGCTGGCCCAGGAAGCAGGTTTTAATTCTAAAACCACATTTAATAAATCTTTCAAAAAATTGATGGGAACGTCACCAAAAGAATATTTTACTTCTCAGCAATAAAAAATAATACTTATTGCTCGTTAACATTTAAGAAAATTTTCAAATTAAATTATTAGATATCTTATATTTTTAGAAGTGAAAATAAAAGATCTCCATCATGAATTATATACTTAAAATTGTTTTAGTATGCTGTATCAGTTTACTAGCCTACCAAACAAATGCGCAATCCAAACAAGATTCTCTAGATATTAAACAAGTAGCTCTTGATTACCTCGAAGCACAACACAATGTAAACCCTAAACAATTTCAGCGAGCTGCTCATCCTAGAATGGTAAAAAGAACCTTTTGGAAAAATAAAGCTACAAACAAAGAATACCTTCGAGAAACGTTTACAGATTTTATGGTAATTCTATCGGAGTTTTATAACAGTAATGGGGATAAGTTTCCCAAAAACCCAAAAAAAGAGGTTATTATATTAGATGTTTTTGATAAGACCGCTTCTGTAAAACTTATTGCCGATGAGTGGATTGATTATATGCATATTGTAAAAATAAATGGCACATGGAAAATTGTAAATGTCCTTTGGCAATTTAACGATTCATCCCAACATTAATCCTTCTTCTTATATATAAGTTCTATTCAATAACTTTAATACCTTCTGTACATTATCAACCAGCTATTGACTAAGTTCTGACAAGTCTTTTTTATTTGTTTTTATTTTTTTTACCCCACGTGTAACAATTCACAACTTTCTACATCAAAGGGGAAAATCAAAATAGAAATACAATAAAAATAAAGACATGAAAACATTTAGAATTACCTTATTAGCCCTAATTATTATAAACTTAGGATTTAGTCAAACATCAGCTATCAAAATTGAAATAACTGGGCAAGGAGATCCTGTATTATTTTTACCAGGTTTTACCACTCCCGGATCAATATGGAACGATACCGTTGAACATTTAACTACAAAAAGTGAAGCTCATCTTATTTCCTACGCTGGTTTTAATGGTAACCCTCCTATTGCAATGCCATGGTATGATACCATTAAAGAAGAGTTGATTGTATATATCAAAGATAAAAATCTAACTAATGTAACAATTATAGGGCACAGTATGGGTGGAAACCTGGCTATTGACCTTGCTGCAGCATTACCCGATACAATTACCAGATTAGTTATTGTAGATTCTATCCCTTGTATGAGAGAATTAATGATGCCGGGGGTACCAGAAAGTCAAATACAATACGATAGCCCATATAACAAGCAAATGCTACAAACAGAAGATACGCAGTTTAAACAAACAGCCACTATGATGGCTCAAAATATGACCAATAACAAAGATAAAGTAGATATCTTGATCAATTGGATTATGGAAGCTGATCGCGAAACCTATGTTTATGGATATACCGATTTATTAAAACTGGATTTAAGAAAGGTTTTAAACAAAGTGACTGCAAAAACTTTAATTCTGGGAGCATCATTTCCTTCTGTAGAGGTTGCAAAGTCTAATTATGAAAAACAATATACTACTTTAGCAAACAAATCTATCAAGATGGCTTCAAACAGTAAACACTTTATAATGTTTGATCAACCCGAATGGTTTTATACAACAGTAAACGCTTTCCTGGCAAATGAGTAAAAAGAATCAACAACTTTTCGAAACTGTATATCGCCAGTGTTATCCTATGGTACAGCAAATGTGTCTCGGTTTTATGAAAGGAGATATAGATTTGGCCAATGATCTTTCGCAAGAAGTATTCATTAATATCTGGAATGCTCTCGAAAACTTTAAAGGACAATCAACTCATAAAACCTGGGTGTATAGAATCACGGTAAATACATGCCTGCAATACATAAGAAAAGAAAAAAAGAAAAAGAGATTATCCTTTGATAAAATAGAACATGTACTGGTTGATGAGTCACAAAACCAAGATGCAGAACAAGAACAAGGATTGTATATCGCCATAGGTCAATTAGAAGAACTGGATAGATTAATTATTATGATGGTGTTAGAAGGACAGGACTATGAAACTATATCACATGTTTTAGGTATTAAACCCACCAATGTTAGGGTAAAAATTCACAGAATAAAGAAACGACTTAAAAAAATATTAGATCATGAGTAATGAATTTGACGAATTGCAACGTAAGTGGCAAAAAGGAAAAAAAGATATCGAGAGCAATTCTGGAATATTAGAAGAAACATTATCTTCTATTACGTCTAAGAAAAATTTAAATGTTCGTTTTCACTACGGAAACATCATAATACTATCAATTACATTAATAGGAATATCTGCTTTTTTCTACTATGTAGCTCCGGTAAAAGAAATATTAAGCAGAATTGGAGTAGCGTTAATGATAGGAGGATTACTACTAAGAATAATAATCGAGTGTATTAGTGTCTTAAAATCAAAAAGAATCGATGTAATAGACGATGTGCTAAAAACAACTAATAATACAATAGCATTTTATAAGTTCAGGAAACGTATTCATGGGCCAGTCACGATAACCATAATAGCATTATACACTATTGGTTTTTATATGATCACTCCAGAATTTAGCTTATACTTCACCACATGGCAAATGGTGATGATCGACGTTTCCTATGTTATTGGTGCTATCATCTTTATTACGTTTGTTAGAAATAGTATTCGAAAAGAAATACGAACCCTTTTAGAAATTATTGAGTTAAAAAATAAAATCATTGAAGAAAATGAGGAGTAAAATCTTCCTTGTTTAACTTTTATTTCAATCTATAACGGCAAAACTGTAACAATCTTTAAATAATAGTATCTTTAGAAAAGATGATGTAGAGTATGCATCATCTTTTTAAAGTAATATAGGTATCTATTTATTTTTTAAAATTGGTCATCATCAATCCAACAAACATCGCAATATTTTTAAAGAAGTTCTCTACAGATTTAAAACTCATGCGCTATCACATCGAGTGTAGTTGAAATGTAATTTGTTTCTCAACTACGCTCGAAATGACAGTTAATAAAGAGAATTTTTGCTTACAATACTTCTACTCTCCTCATACTACTTAAAAATTATAATTACATTGGTGTCACTATTTAATTGTTATCATTCATATGGGAACACATTCCAAAAGAAAACTTGCAGAAAATATGACAATTGATTTTAACTATTATAAAGAGAATTGGATAGAAAACTGTAACTGTAGAAGATAATCATGAGATGAGAAAAATTGGAATACTCGGTCTTGGTGCAATAGGTTCTGTAATGTCACGGGCATTAGTAGCACATCCTGAAAACGAAATATTTTATTATACCAGAACTCCTAAATCGAAAATCAAAATACAATTTCAAAATAAAAAAATAGAAATACCTATCGATTCTAAAAAAGAAAGATCAGAAGAACTCGATTGGTTACTTATATGCTTAAAAGAATATCATTTTGAAACAGCTAAAGAACAACTGGTTCAATTAATTGGAGTATACACCAAAGTTGTTGTTATAAGAAATGGTATAGAATTAAAAGCACCTATTACACCTTTTACGACAGATGAAAATATTTTGGAATGTATGATTGATTGCCCGACTCAACCCATTGAAGATAATTATTACTTACAATATAGAAAACCGATACTTAAAGTCGAAAAAAGCAAGTTAGCAAAACGATTTAGAGCGCTTTTCACCAAAAATGACGTGCAAATAATAGAAGTACAAGATTACAAAACCGAAAATTGGAAAAAACTTATAGAAAGCTCTGCGCTAGGATCTATACTATGCTTAACCGGAAGAACATGTTCTGTTTTTGAAAACCCTGAAGTAATAGATTTGTATAAGGACCTGCTAAGAGAAGGAATTGAAGTCGCCAAATCAAACGGAGCTATAATTGAAGGTAATTTTGAATCTGAAATGCTAGATAAAATAGCTACGTACTCGAAAACAAAAGGAAGCTCGATGCTATCAGATCGGTTAACAGGAAATATCATAGAAGTTAACGCAAAAAATGGAGCGATCGAAAAGGTAGCTTCACAAAATAAAATTGCAACGCCAATTAATGATACTATTTGTAAATTACTCAGGCAAATAAATCAGAATTAATACCTAAAAATAAATGAGTAAAATTATCATACAAGGAATACAATTTGATAAAAAGTCCTCTTTTCAGCAAGGCCCGGGACTAGCTCCTCCATTAATTAGAGAAGCATTACACTGTGGTTCGCTTAATCTTTTTACAGAAAACGGAATCACAATCGAAGATTCTCGAATAACTGATAAAGGAGATTTTGATATTTCTGATTATTTTGACATTGAAACCATTACTTCAAATCATTTAGCATCTGAGACAAAAGTTTTTACTTTGGGAGGGGATCACTCCATTACCTTTCCTATTATTAAGGCACATCATAAAAAATATCCGAAATTAGATATTTTACATATCGATGCACATTCTGATTTGTATGATAACTTTGAAGGCGACAAGTACTCTCACGCCTGTCCTTTTGCAAGAATTATGGAAAACAGATTCGCAGCCAGATTAGTTCAGGTTGGGATTAGAACATTAAATACCCATCAGGCAGAGCAGGCCGAAAAATTTAATGTCGAAATTCATCAAATGAAGAACCTGGACTTAACCAAGATATCTCAATTTGATAATCCTGTATATATCTCATTGGATATGGATGGTTTTGATCCAGCATATGCACCCGGAGTTTCACATCATGAGCCTGGAGGTCTTTCTTCAAGGCAAGTAATCGATTTAATTCATAATATAAAAGGCGAAGTTATTGGGGCAGATATTGTAGAATATAATCCTAATAGAGATTTTCAGAATATGACAGCATTTTTGGCAGCCAAAATGATGAAAGAAATTTTAGGAAAGATGTTATAAAGATAATGTCATAGAAAATAATTACAAAATAACCCAAAATGGCTGAGTATTTAAACTTCACTGAAAACAAGGTACTATAAGTTACCTATGATATCTATCTTTGATTCAAAGATGTTTGTAGTAATCAAGAGGTATATCAATTATTAATGTGAGAACACATGAAAAAAATAGTTTTAATTCTTTTAGTATCCTTGCCTTTATTTTCTTTTTCGCAAAACAACTTGGATCAAACTCTGGTAGGCAATCACTACCTATCTGTTCAATGGATTTCATGGGATTATTTTGGAACTGCCAAAATCATAAAATCAGAAAAAGCCAATACATATACTATAGAAGGCCATCAAAATAGTAAAGAAAGTAGTGATTTCTTAAAAATTAAAGGTACTCTTACTCCAATCTCCGCAAAACACCTGATTTTTAACGGTATTATTGAGACCCAGGTAGGTTTTATAAATAACGGAGAACCTTGTATAAGAGAAGGAGAATTCAATTTTAAAGTAAAAGGAAATCGAAAATACTGGAGACTTCAGGAGATGGATAATCCGTGTAGTGAAGTCACTGATTATGTAGATATTTATTTTATTCAGAAGAAATGATATGCTTCAAAATTTTAGTCGACAAAACTGATACTCTAAAGCTATAATTCTAATTTATACACACTTAATTATTATTTTTTCTATCTTTGTATATATAGAAATATAGTAACAGTATGTTACACTCTTGTTTTTTAGCTTAAGGAAGAACATCGGAAAAACAAGTGAATTTCTTACGGAAAACCTCCGTATACCTTAATCAACAAAAGTTGGTTTGGTGTACGGAGGTTTTTTTATTGCACCTGTTATTAATTAACACATTATTAATATGAAAAGAGATATCATAGATGCATACAAAATTAGCAAGTCTGATTTGCATAGAACTCCTATGGCGCATTCTCCAGAGTTAAGTAAAATATCCGGGGCGAATGTCTTTCTTAAAATGGAATTTTTGCAATACACGGGGTCGTTTAAAATACGAGGGGTTCTTACTAAAATGCGCAGTTTAGACAAAAGTGTTTTTGACAAAACTTTTGTTGCAGCATCTACAGGAAATCATGCCGCAGCATTTGGATATGCTTCAGGAAAATTTGGATTTAATGGAGTATTATTTCTTCCAAAAAAAACAAATGAAACAAAAATAAAAGCGCTTGAACAATACGCGATCAGAGTTATTTTTTATGGTGAAAACAGCTTAGAAACCGAAGAAAAAGCGGCAACATATGCAAAAGGGATTGATGGTATTTTAATTCACCCGTATAATGACTCTGAAATTATTAAAGGTCAAGGCACTATTGCCATTGAAATAGAAGAGCAAGTACCAGAAGTGGATACTATTTTAACTCCTGTTGGTGGTGGCGGACTGGCATCTGGGATAGGCACTTATTTTGGCACTAATGATAGTATTTCGGTTATTGGCTGTCAACCCAAAAATGCTTCAGAAATGTATTTATCAATACAACATAATAGTATTGTTTCTCCGAGTACTTTATCAACTATTGCAGATGCATCTGCTGGCGGAATTGAAGATAATGCGATCACCTTTGATATTTGTAAAAAACACTTGTCTGGTTTTGAGATTATCGAAGAAGAGGATATTAAAAAAGCTGTGGCTTTTATGATGAAATATCATAAAGTAGAAATCGAACCTACAGCAGCACTACCTATCGCAGCATTATTACAAAGTAAAGCGTATCAAGGTAAAAATGTAGTTCTGGTAATAACAGGAAAAAAAATAGATAATCAATTGTTAACTCAAATAATGGGGAAATATGGCAACTATTATTAATCTGAAAGATATTAAAGAAAGTATAAAATCATTAGATGTCGTTGCAGCTATGAAAGAAGGTTTTATACACTATAGTAATAAAAAAACGGTAGTTCCTCCTGTAGGCGAGTTATTGTTTGAGGACCCTCCTGGAGATGTACATATAAAATATGGATATATAAAGAATGATGATTTTTATGTAATCAAAATTGCCTCTGGTTTTTATAATAATTCAAAATTAGGGATAGCTTCCAGCCAGGGAATGATACTCTTATTTAATCAAAAAACAGGGCAGCCCGTAGCTATTTTATTAGATGAAGGGTATCTTACCGATATTCGTACTGCAGCAGCAGGTGCTCTGGCAGCTACATATTTTGCTCCTAAAAAAATACATGCTATTGGTATTATAGGTACCGGGATTCAGGCTAAACTCCAGTTGCAATTCCTGCAGAAAAACAATCCTTGTAAAACCGTATGGGTATGGGGAAGAACACCCAAAAATGCAGAGAAGTTTAAAACGGAATTGAGTACTAATTTTGATATTCATATTGCCAAAACTCCTGCCGAAGTAGCAAAAAACAGTACCTTAATTGTTACTACTACTCCATCTGAAATAGCACTGCTTGATGCAAAAGATATCCTGCCAGGTGCGCACATCACAGCAGTAGGCTCTGATACTTCAGATAAGCAAGAACTTGGCAGTGAAGTGCTTCAGAAAGCAGATATCGTCATTGCAGATAGTATTTCGCAAAGTAAAAGTAGAGGCGAAATATATCGGGCTGTTAAAGACGGTTCAATTTCCGAAGAAAAAATCGTAGAACTTGGTAATGCAATTCAAGATCCTGCCTTGCAACGTACCCATGATGATCAAATAACAATAGTAGACCTTACAGGAGTTGCAGTACAAGATATAATGATTGCAAAAGCTGTTTATAAAACATACATGAATACTAAAATATAATAGAATGAATATTCCAATTTTTGAGCTCGAAAGAGTACAATCCTTATTTGAAAACACAGTAGATTATAATCTAACAGAAAGTGGTTTTCATCCCTACACGCTTAATGAATTGTTAGAAAAAGACCAGATAGATACACTTACCAATACTGTTTTAGGGTACGGACAAACTAATGGTTCTATCCCATTGCGTAAAAGAATTAGCGCGATGTATAATGATGCTAATGAGGAGAATGTATTGGTAACCAATGGTTCTTCTGAAGCGAATTTTATTGCTTGTCATACTTTATTAGAAAAAGGAGACGAAGTGGTTATGATGGTACCCAATTATATGCAGATCTGGGGTATTGCCGAAGAGATGGGATGTATCCCCAAGGCTTTTCATTTACGTGAAGAAAACAAATGGAAACCAGATATCGAAGAATTAAAAACTCTGGTCACTTCAAAAACAAAAATGATTGCACTGTGTAACCCTAATAACCCAACAGGATACACGCTCTCTTCTGAAGAAATGCAGGAAATTGTAGCTATCGCACGGAGTGTAGACGCCTGGGTATATTGTGATGAAGTATATCGTGGAGCCGAATTAGACGGAGAAATTATAGAGAGTTTTATTGGGATGTATGACAAGGTTATGGTTAACGGTGGATTATCTAAAGCCTATGCCCTGCCCGGATTACGTTTAGGGTGGTTAATAGGCCCCGAAGCATTGATCGCAGATACATGGGCATATCATGATTATACCTCTATTACTGCGGGTATTATGAGTCATTATATTGGTGAGATCGCATTAAGACCCGAAAAACGTAAAGAAATACTAACCCGAAACAGAACCATGCTTAATGAAAACTTAAAAGTAGTAAAGCAATGGTTGGATCAATATGGGGATTTATTTGAATATGTCCCCCCTAAGAGTGGTGGAATGTTATTTATAAAATACAATTTAGATATTAATTCTACCGAACTGGCAGAATGGTTACGTACAGAAAAAAGCGTATTTATTTTGGCAGGAGATTGTTATGGGATGGACCATCATTTCAGAATAGGGATTGGAGAACGCAAAGAATATATACTGGCAGGTTTAGAACGCGTTAAACAAGCTCTTAAAGAACGGTTTAATTTATCATAGCAATCTATCTGTCATAATTTTTAGTATGATAAATTACATACTAAATTTTCATATGATGATTTGACTCTAGTTTTAAATAGTGCTGATTTTTTATGTAATATTCAAATCCCATCCCAGAGGAAAGGGGGCAAAAGCCTTTCCCTTTTAGTAGGGATTTAGGATGGGGTGAGAATTGAAAATCATTTATAACCCAATTATGAACTAGAGTCAATGATTAGCTTAACAATTTATTCTGGAAGTTCATCACTTTCAAGAAAAAAGGTTTCAGTTGCTGTCTTAGTAGTACAACCCGGTTTAGAAACACTTAGAGTAGCTGTGTAACGCCCATAAGCAAGTCTAATTCTTCTTCCGGTACCATAAATGATTCTTTTACTAGGACTAATAACTTTCCAATTATATGTATACTTTGGATTGTAGTCCCTGGCCATAACAGTATAGGCATAACTAAGCATAGTTACATGTTTATTATCAGGGCATGGAACTGGAGTATCTGGATAAATGAAAGCATCAAAACTACGTGTAGAATAGCGACCATCACTAGTGAAAAAAGTAAGATAGCCTTTATTTTTATTGACTCTTTTAACTCGTACTTTTCTTTTGTTTTTGGTATTATCAATAATTTTAAAACCTCCAGAGGCAACCCATAGTCCGTCACAAGTTGCTTCAGCATTTATAATGGTATTTACATAAGGATATTCTTTTCGGTTTTTGATGTCTATCCACACAGGGCCTTCATAGCTTATAATACTCCAATTATGGCAATTATTAACTGCTTTTGTAGTAGGCTTATCTGCTGTAGAGGCCTCTACAGATACATCTTTTGATTTTCCTTCGATACCATCAAGAGTACCATCATCAGTTTCGCAACTACTAATAAAGATTGCCAAAGTTAAAATAGTGATTACTTTAAAAAGTGTTTTTTTCATGGTTTGTTGTTTTAAGAATTAATTGTGTGATTGTAAATAATACAAAACATAATAAGTCATACCTACTGTACTTAGACGCTTATGTATTATCAATTATTTAATTCAAAAGTAATAACCACTCCCTATTTGCACTACCCTGTTTTCAGTGAAACAGTATTTATTTTATCTAATTTCTGGTTATTTTTTTAGATTAGTAACAAGCAATTTTTCTTCTTAAAAAGAAGTACTACGATATCTTACTTTTTTGGGTATCTTATTAAGTGATTTTTTTCAGTTTTTCCTTCTATAATCTCTTTCCCCAGGCATAATTATCATTCTTAATTCCTTGTAAAAGCTCCTCTAGATCTTCTCGCAATTCTATCCTATGAGGGCTGGGTCGGTCGTGTATGTGATTGGTTGTCGATGGTATGAAATCATTTTCTAATGCAAACCCGTCGGTTATTTTTTTATCATCAAGATAATTAATAGGCTTTGAGTGCGCCTTTTATGATATACTAAAACTTATGCAAATATGCCCCTAATAGTCTATGTTCTTCATATAAATTTTCTAAAAAATCTATCAACAAAACATCATAAAACAAAACTTTTATAGCATCCTGTGGATTCCCGTAAAGATATCTAAAAAGGGAATAGTAGTTTAGTACCTAAAAATATACCTTCGGTATATTTTTCTAGCTATATCCGGAAAAAACAAGGGCTTAAAAAATGAAAAAAATAGATCGTAAAATCAGAGAAATTTCTGAGTATAAGAATATCGAACAAGACAAAATAATAGTAGGAATCTTAGAGCATCTCGAAGTGAAATATAATCTCAATGAACATCACATAGAAGATCAACATATCATTAAAGGCATCAAAAAAAAGATTATTAACGCATTGCTACAAGAACCAAATCAAAAGAAACAATTAAATCAAACCACAAAGTATAATGATGTCTTTAATCTCGATAGAATCGAAATGAGTTTATTAAATGATGCCTGGAACGAATTAGAAGCTCGTGATGAGGTATATGCCGAAGCCTATGAGATTGGATTAACCGATAGCGGTATCAGAAAGCATAGACAAGAATTTATAGTATAAACAAACGTATACAAATAATTGATAAACAAGTACAAACGGGTATATAATTACTAGAGGTAACTATATATCTTTGTTAGCATTCATTCTAGAAAAGTAAATTGACCTTGATTAAAGTCTTTTATGTATTAGACCACACATTTCTCGAATTTTATTTACGAATCTAGCTTCAACAGAACGTTTATTCATCGTAATATCAGTAAGCATAAAAGTAAAATTAACAGCTTGAGATTCTCTAATTCTTGCTTCTACTTCATTAGTAAGGCAAGAAGCTACCAAAACTGTTTGGGCTTTAGGATAGGTTTGCTTAATATTATCGAATGATTTAAACATTGCACCAAGTCTTTCTAAAGCTGCGGCTGGATCAATACCTGCCTTAACTTCAATTCCACCAGTTACTTCTCCGGAAGGGGATAAAATTGTTCCATCTGGCTCAGATCTAAAAACAATTGAATAACTGTTAGTAAGAAAAATTGACCGAAGTTCGTCTATTTTATCTAACTGTTCGAATTCATTAAACTCAATTTTATCATCATTTTTCATAATGAAGTAAGATACTTCATTGTTTTTCAATAGAGCCTTAACTAAAATCTCTTTTACAACTCTTTCGCCTTCTTCTCCAATCTTATTTCTCCAAGAACCATCTATTGTAGTTCCAGCTGTACTATAAACCATTGCCTTAAGACATTCTTCTTTATACCATCCATTTATTGTCAATACAGATGAGATGAATTCATTAAGAGTTTTTACAGTTGAAGAAATTTTACTTTCAGGAATATCCTTACTTTTTTCTTCTATATCCTTTAAACTTCCAATTCCAACAAGTTTCATCAGACCTTTTTGAGGTATCATTGCTAGACAACGATAATATTTTAATAAACTTGGATATGTTCTAAGAAACGTGGGATGGACAAATATTCGACAAGGATTAATTTCATTGGATTTTAATATACTCCAAGCTTCCTCACTTATTCCTAAATTTGAACGCCCCTCCCAATTTAAGTCATCTTTTAGTTTTGCAGCCGCTTTTTTAACTCTACCATCTATTCCTACATAATTTAAATCATTGAGCTTTCTAAAAAAGAATGTTGATTTCAAAAGATAACTCTCTTCTTCAATTTCCTTTGGAATTTTTGCCATAACTAATCAAAAAATTGTTTCATAACTTCAATTCCCACCGCTTCAGCTAATACAGGTGGAACAGCATTTCCAACCTGGCCAAATTGAGTCATATTGGTTTTACGTTTACTACTATACGAATCTAATCTAGTTCCTTTGAATTCCCAAGTAACAGGGAACGTCTGTAAACATGCTAACTCTCTTACTGTAAACATTCTGTCTCTAAAAGGGTGAATAAAATCTCTATACCCACTTCTAGTGACTGTTGGAGATGGGCTGTCAGGTCTTAATCTTCGATAGGTGGACCCAAAAGTTTGTTTAATATCACTTAACTTACTACCAATAGGAACAAGTTTAATTTTCTCCAAGGTAGTTGGAGAGTGTGCAGTCATTTGGTGGTTCTTAATATCCATGATTAACAATTCTTTCTTTTATAGTTTCTGAAATTCTCTTTGCGGTTTCAGAAGGCTCATCAGCTTCTGGTAAAGATCCTATTGCATCCATAACCGTTGAATAAGGTTTAATATCACTTCCATTTAAAAGATTAATATTTTTTAAACCGTGAGTAGGTTTTGGGAATTCAAACTGTTTATCAATTCTATTACCTACAAGAATTACTCTTTCACGAAATTGTGGTGCTCCATAGTCTGCTGCATTCAATACTTTGACTGAAACATTGTATGAGTATTCTTTACCTTTATAAACTACAGGATCTTTTAATTCATCAATAATAGCATTAATCGCACGTCCTCCATCCCAGTTTTTCATTCCTTTTACATTTTCCATAATAAAACCAGTTGGAAGAGCTTCACGAACAACTCTAACGAATTCCAAAACTAACATACCTCGCTCATCATTCATTCCTAATCGTTTACCAGCCAAGCTAAAAGATTGACATGGTGGACCTCCTATAACCAGTGCTGGTTCTAAAGGTTTTAAACCAGCAGTTTTGAGCATATTCATAGTAGAAATCTTACAGATATCACCTTCAATTACAGGTGTGTTAGGGAAATTAAATCGTAAAGTTTCACAGCAAGAAGAGTCCTTTTCAACAAGAACAGCTGTCTCAAATCCCGCTTTTTCCATTCCAATATCAAATCCTCCAGCTCCTGAGAACAAGCTAATTATTTTTTTTGACATATATTTAATCTAGTAAAATGTAAAGATAGTTGATTGTTGGCAAATTTAACATCTAAGGAGTTCTAACTTTTGAACAGAAAAGTAAACAAACTAAATTCTTTCAAAAAAGCCTAAATACTATCTAAAAACTGATTTAAAAAATGAAATACTAACAATTTGTATATTGCATATGCTCCCTTCGGGAAGCAAACACAACATACAAGAGACGTTAGCGGATATTTTAAACAACATCCACATGACAAAAGAAGATTATAAATTTTACGTTCCTTACTTGGGGACACTTTTAATTCTACTTGGTGCTACTAAGTTGACAATTTACTATTCATTATTTGGTGTTAATATCGCATCTTATTTAGAATTCTCTGAAATCCTGACACTATTTTTAAATGACCTTTTGTATTTCATTGCAATAATTTTTATTGTAAACTTATTGATGTTTTTAATGCAACCTAACAATGAACTTGAAAATATATCCAAAGGACTTCACGATACTTTAACAGAAAAAAATCTGCTTAAACGAATATTAGCTTACGCTGTAAATGGAATTAATTTATTAATATTAACATTAATTTGGGTTATTGGAATTCCATTTTGGTTTTGGCTTTCTAAACTACCATTCACAACCTATTTATATTATTTCTACCCAATTCTCTGTCTAATTTTATTATTGACAATAATCTATGAAACTCGTAGACAATGGTTCATTAAATTCAAGGAACACCCCAAAATGATTTATACGAATCTTGCAAAACTTTTTATTATTTTGCTTGGGCTTACAATTAGTTCAGCTTATCAAGACTTTAAATCCGTAAAAACAAATAAAAAATATTTAGGCACAACACTTAAACTTTCTGATAGAAATGTAGTTAGTGACAGCAGTTATTATTACATTGGTAAAACAAGAAATTTTATTTTCTTTCACGATCAAAAGAAAAAGATAAACGATATCTTTCCAATGAATGAAATTAAAATGTTGACAGAGAAGAAAAATAACCATTAACAATAGTAATCCCGACAGCGCGGATTTGTAATCCGTGAAACATAAGGAAATACCAAAACAGCCACTTATAATGTGACTGTTTTTTTGTTAAAGTACATTATAATAATCCAGTTATAGATAAGATTGTTTTAAATTTATTTTAAAGTATTAATAGCACGGATTGCAAATCCGCGCCATCGGCTTACTAAAGGTAACTATATATCTTTGTTAGGTGCAAGCTGAAAAACCAAACTAATAATAAAAATCAAAAAAAAGTGTAATAAAAACTTTATTGCTAATCTAAAGAGTAAATCATAAAAACATTTACAATGAAAAATTTAGCAATTCTATTAGTTTTTCTTTTTCTTCAAACAACTATTTATTCTCAAACTGAAAAATATTCCTTCAATGTTGAAATTATAGGAAAAGGAAAACCAATAATTTTAATTCCTGGGTTAGCATCTTCAGGAAAAGTTTGGCAACAAACTACAGATACACTAGAAAAAAATTACGAGTGCCATATTTTAACCTTGGCAGGATTTGCAGGTCAAAAACCAATTTCACTCGAAAAAGGATACTACCCAATTATTCAAAAAGAAATCATTTCATATATTAAAAATGAACTAAATGAAAAACCAATATTGATTGGACATAGTTTTAGTGGCTTTTTATCACTTTCAATTGCAAGTTCTCAACCTAATTTATTACAAAAATTAATAATTGTTGATTCATATCCTTTCTTACCATCTGCATATAACCCAAACATTAATGAAACAAACATTTTACCGCAAGCAAACCAAATGAAATCAACTATTCTAGAAACTACAGACAGTTTATTTGCAAAGCAACAAGAGGTAAAATTATATTCAATGATAACTGATACTACAAATGTAAAATTAGCAACGAAATGGGCTTTAGAATCAGACAGAGAAACGATTGCTCAAGCAACATTTGAAATGATGACAAAAGATTTAACTCAAACTATTGCAACTATTAAAACAGATGTTTTAGTCCTTGGAAGTTGGTATGGATTGAAAGATTATGGAATTTCTCAAGATATGGTAAAAAACGCTTTTGAAAGTCAGTATTCTAAGGTAAAAAATTGTAAAATAAAAATTGCAGAAAAAGCAAAACATTTTATTATGTTGGATGAACCAAATTGGACATTTGAGCAGATTAATCTATTTATTTCTGGAAATGAATAATAAAGAACAATTTTTTGAACAAACCTATAACGATTTAAAAGATAAAATTTATCGTCTGTGCTTAGGTTTTATGGGAAATAGATCTGATGCAGATGATTTATTTCAAGAAGTCTTAATCAAGGTTTGGAAGAATTTAGACAATTTTAGAGAAGAAAGCTCTATTAATACTTGGGTATATAGAATTACTACTAATACTGCTTTAATGTCTCTTAATAAAATTAACAAATCTAAAAGCAAGCACACTAACCTATTAACTGATAATCTTAAAAACGAAATTAGTCAAGTAAACGACTCTTTTCAAGAAGATAAGGCTAAGAAATTATATGAAGCTATTTCCTCATTAAAAGAAATTGACAGAATAATAATTAGTTTACTATTAGAAGACAATAGCTATAAAGAGATAGCTAATATAACAGGAATTAATATTTCTAATATTGGCGTAAAAATTAACAGAATAAAAAAAATACTGTCTAAAAAAATACAATAATTATGGAAGAACAAATTCTAAAATGGAAAGAAATGTGGCAAGAACAAAAATCAAATTCGCTCAACGTAAACGAATTAATTATGCGATTAAATCAAATGGAAAGAAATGCAAAGTTTATGCGCACTTTTTTAATTATTGCGTTAGTGATTCTTACTTTGGCTAGTTTAATTTTTATAGCAGAACTTTCAGTAAGTAAATTTTATATAATATCATATATTCTGGCATTTACTGGTGCATTTATGAAACTAGTGCTACTGTACAGAACTAAATATAGTGCTATTACAAATGAATCAGATTTTAATAATCAATATTTTATTAAAAAACTGAATAAAAAAATAGATTTCAAAACAAAACACTTATTAATTTATATGTCTGTTATGATAGTTTCAATAAATTTTGCCTTACTTGGTTTATATGAAAAAGGGACTATTTTCAATTTTGTAATTAATGATGAAAATAGATTGTTTTTTCATCTAGCAACAATAATACTGTTTGCTGTTGCATATGTTATTAATAAGATGAGAATAGACAAGAATAAAAGGAATACATTAAAGTTAATTGCTGATTTAGAAAACGATTTATAAAATAAAAAGATGGTCAGCATATAACACCGTGTCCTATAATTCATTGCTTGTTCTGTGTGTACTCGGAAAATCCTTGCAGATTTTCTATTCGGTTTGTATTTGCTAAATTAGGTGCTTAAACACGCAACGAAATCATACACAAAACCGTTAGCATTCATTTACAAAAATGCGAATAATCGAGATAAACGGAAATAAATTTTCAAATATGAAAGGTTTTTATCGAGAGATAGAATCGAAAATGACCTTTGGACTGAATTGGAAAATAGGACGAAATCTCAACGCATTTAATGATGTTTTATATGGCGGATTTGGAGTTCACAATGTTGATGAGAAATATATCTTAAAATGGCATCGAAGTGAAAAAAGTAAATCTGAACTAAAATATTTTGACCGAATAATTGAAATAATCAAAGAACACGAAAATATAGAATTACAATTGACATAAATGCTATTCTGGAAAACTGAAAATAGAATTGAACCGAAACGAGATTTTTACTCGAAAATTAAGGAGTATTACTTTAGAATTTCGGATAATCAAATTCCGATGGAATTATTAAATGAGATAATTTCAAAAGTAACGGACAGAATATATAGTGATTATAAAAGATTTTGGAAACAGTACCTGAAATCGCGAAAAAGATATTCGACTTTAAAAATGGACGATATTGAAAACCCTTATATTCATTTTCTATTAACCGATTTCTTAAAAACAAAGGACGTTGTTGATTATCGGAATTTTTCAAAAATTCTCCTTAAAATGAATGATGAGGAATTTGATGAATATCTGGAATATAAAAACTGGTATGAAACAAAATAAAAACTAAGCACAACACGATATATGCGATCATAGCAGCTGAGTGATCAATCGAATGGTTCTTGCATATTTATGAAGGCGCAATGATTTTAAAGATGAATAAGGTATAAAATCTGTGTAGAGAACGTCGATGGCTTGGTAACATTTTGCGCAGCTACGACACATATATTTAACGTTAGGCTTTATTAGGTACGTTAAAGGCACATCGTTTACAAAGTTAAAGGGACATAGTTTACACTTTTTAAGGCATAATTTGAGAGGAAAATCAAATTATCATGCCTTGGAAAACCACAACAACTATGGAACAGAAAATTGAATTTATCTGTGAATGGCGAACAGGAAAATATACCATCACAGAATTATCTAAAAGCTTTGGAATCTCCAGACCAACGGCCTACAAATTGATTCAGCGATTCGAAAATCAAGGCTATGAAGGCTTAAAAGAACAATCCAGAGTACCAGGTAAACATCCTAATGCAACCTCTGAAAATATCGTTAAAAGTATTATCAAATTAAAAGAAAAGCACAAGCTTTGGGGAGCTAAAAAAATCAGAATATTATTGTTTAAAGAGTTTACTGAACAACAAATCCCTTCTGTGGTTACTGTGCATAATATTCTTCGAAAAAATGGTTTGGTATCTCCTCAAAAACGAATGCGAAGAGTAAAACCTGTATTCCCCATTTTTGATCCAAAATCCTGTAATGAAGTATGGAGTGCTGATTATAAAGGAAAGTTTTTAATGGGTAATAAAATCTATTGTCATCCACTAACCATTGCGGACTCTAAAAGTCGATTTCTATTCACTGCTAAAGGTCATTATAAAGAAACGCTAAAAGCAGCCAAAGCTGAGTTTACAAAGGTTTTTAGAACATATGGAATCCCTAAACAAATACACACAGACAATGGAAGCCCTTTTGGATCTGTAAGAGCTATTCAACGCTATACACAATTATCTTATTGGTTTATTGAACTAGGAATCACACCTGTATTTTCTGATCCTGCTCATCCAGAACAAAATGGAAGACATGAACGAATGCATCGTGATTTAAAAGCCGCTTGTGCTAAACCTTCAGCTTACGATTTAAAAGCACAACAACGGCGCTTAAATCACTTCGTAAAAGAGTATAATACTATCAGACCACATGAAGCTTTAGAAATGAAAACACCTGCTGATATACACGACTTTTCCTGTAGACCATTCCCCGAAAAAATATCTAATTTTGATTACGACACCAACCTTAAAGTACTTAAAGTAACCAAGAGTGGAGCTATTAGATGGAAGTCTTATTATTGGGTATATTTAACTGCCGCATTAAAAGGGAAATATGTAGGTATACAAGAGTTAGGCAATGGTATTTGGAAAGTTTATTATAGAAATGTATTTTTAGGTTTCTTTGATCAAAGAAACCTAAGAAAGAAACAACAAGCAACAAGATTAGAAACTAACTTAGTGTAAACACCTAATCTTTAACTTGTGTAAACTATGTATCTTAACGAACATTAATAACAAACTGAATGAATGTACCTGAATTTCTATTTCATTATTACGAACTTGACAATGGACCATTCTTAAATATTACTGAATGTGGTTACGAAAAAGCTGAGAGTATTCAGAATAAAATCTCGGAAGGATGGAATAGTAAAAGACCTGATAACTATCTTGATTTAAGATTCTCGTTAGAAAATAGAATTAGGAAACAGTTTATTTTAAGAGGCGGAGAACCTAATAGAAATGACCCTTTCTACTTTACATTGGGAGAATGTGAATGGGTAAAGTCCTGGTATATAAATCCTGGTGTTGTAAAAATACCATTAACTGACTTCAAAGCTAACCATCTAAGTTTTACCTATCCTGACAGTATGGTATCGTATCAATTTTATGATGAGTCCAAACTTGAAACCTATAGAAAGGATTGTAATGGACGAGTTTTCTTATTGAGTGAAATAAGTAGTCTAATTAATGAGTATGGACTGCCATCTGATGAAAAATCTCGAGCTAAGGAAAGTTTAAAATATGATAAATATATAGAAGCTCAAGTATGGGATGATTCAATAATTAAAGAGTATAAAAACAAATTCTAACATCATATATAAAATAAGAACAATTTAATGCCAGATTGAAAGGTCATTTCCTTTTGCAGTGGCGCTAAATTTTTATAAATTAAACAAGAAATAAAAATGCGCAAATAGATTGATTAGTTCAGGCTTTCTTGCCTTGCTCCGATTCATATATTTGGCGTTGGCAGTAATACGAGTAAAACCCAATAATGACAGACTTTCCCGAAATATTGACTAATGAAAAGATAAACGAAAGAAATGCGGACTTTAGAAACGCATTATTTTCATTAAATAAAAAAACAATAAACGAAAGTAATATTGTTCATTTAATTAGAATCTACACAAAAACCAAACATATTGAATTGCGAAATAGAGTTTTAAAACTCTTGTATGATTTCGACTTTCATGAACTGAATGATTTCTTTAATTTGGCATATAAAAAAGAACGTTATTTAGATATGAAACTTTATGCTCTACGTGGAATTTCCCAATTTGCAACGGAAAAAGAGATTGAAAAAATATTACAAAAATTTAATTTGACTTTAGCAAAAAGACAAAAATCAACACCTTACAACTATCAAGAATATGAACTTTTAAGAGGAAAACACGCTTTACCTTTTCTTGTGGAAAAATATGGATATTCTTGTTTTGTTAAAACATTAAATCAAGTTAATAATCAATATAACCAAATGCCAGACGCTTTCAAAGGGCATTTTACGACTGATGAAAATGGAGTGATAGTAAATTTGAAAACAAGTGAGAAAAGTAGAAAAATGATGTCTGATTTTTTCAGTAAAATGAGAAATGGAAAATAAATACTACTGCCAACACCGTATAAAATTAATTGCTGCTTTTAGCTTATTTACGAAATTCACTACTTAAAACACGCAAAAAACCATATACAATCACGTTAGCTGTTATTAAAACACGAAACTAAAGAATCAGAATCCTCTTAAAAAGTCATTCATGAAATTTTATAAAATTATTACTTATTTGTGTATTGTACTTCTAAATTATTCTTGTGCTACATTAAAAAAAAATGAAATAATTGAAAACAAAGTTGAATTGACTAGGGAAAATTTGAATTTAATAGATGGTACATATAAAATCGATGAAAATAAATACCTTTCATATTCAGATTATTTTTTAGGTTCTTTTTGTACAAATAAAGAAAGTAAGTTAGTTTATAAAATTAGAAAGAAATCTGGAATTGAACCTTTATTTTTTATAACTCTATCAGTATTGAATAAAAATAAGATTAAAGCTAAACTTAAAATCAACAATAGCGTCTTAAAGACTTATACTATTAGAGGGAAAATAAAAAATGGATATTTTGAGCAAAATAGGAAAGGATATATATTGCCTGCATTATTAATTAATGAATTTCAATCGTATAAATTTAGAATTGGACTATTAAATGATGGCAATATTATAACTGATTCTAAAAAAGTAGATTTTGGGACAGTTTATTTTTTTAGTCCATTCAACAATAGTGGATCAAATTATAATTTAAGGCATAATAGAATATTGAACCTTAAAAAATAACAACAGCTAACAATGTGTCCTATGGTAAGTCCAGAGGTCGTTAGGTTATCCCCTACCACTAGCGTCTCACTAGTAGCAATACGAGTAAGAAACTACTACAATAAACAAACTCTATAAAAAATCATCCAGAAACATAGCTCGAAGCGTTATCTAGATGCTTCTACCCCTTAAAAACACTCTTCAAAGTGTTACTGAAGTCCTTCAAAGGTTCCTCTTATGGCTTCGAACCCCAAAAGGGATCACTTTTATCCATCCTGCCAAGCCCTTTAGACCATCTGATATCTGCTCGAACCCTCACTGTATCCCTTCGAAGGGTCATCATCACCCCACGAAGCATTAAAATATCTGCTCGAACCATATCTTGATAGGGATACCACCATATCGACAAGGGGGTATCCCCTTGTTGGGACGGGTTTTGTTTTTGCTTTTTTGTAAGACCATTTGATGATGGAACAATAAGTTACTATATATAAGATTTACCCGTTGTGCATTTGAGATTTTTTAATTCGAAATTCGTCAATTCAAGTGCTTCGACCAAAGGAAGAAGTGTATCGAGCCCTTCGACACGCTCAGGATGACGAGAATTTTGAGTTAAAAAAGCTATTCTCGATAGTTCTGCTGAGTCTGCCGAAGTACAATTTTTATTCATATCATCTCGAGCGTAGTCGAGAGGCTATTTCGAAAAACCACTCGAATTGATGCTTTTTTATGCTACTAATTTCTAAATGCACAACAGGTAAGATTTATACTTTTCTATACCTTTCAAAGTTAAATATGGAAAGATCAAATTATTTACATAAACAACATATCGATCTTTTAAATCTGCATCCGAAAAATTTTCAGGATTAAGATTTATAAAAAAGAAAGTCCGCATTGCACCACTTAAATCCATTAAATAATCTAAATCGTTATCTGATAACTCCTTTCGGATAATACCTTGAGTTTGTAACTTTTGTAAAATATGTAAATATCCTTTTTTCCTATCTGTATTGTCTTGTTCTACTTTCAAAGAAATATTGGCATAATTTCTTTTAATTTCAACAAAATCAACATAAAAAAACAAGTACTTCAAGGAGATTTCAAAAGTAAGTTTCGGTGCATCTAATATACCTTCAAATAGGTTATTGTAATCGAATGATTTTAGAATTTCTGAAGTCTCAGAAAGCATGTCTTCATATAAATTTAAAATCAAATGATTTTTGGTTTTAAAATGATAAGTAACATTACCATAGCTAATAGCCAGTTTTTTAGCCACTTCTCTCAAAGTCACGTTTTTAAAACCTTTTTTATTAAAAAGCTCTCTAGCGATATGTTTAATCTTTTCTTTCGTTTTCATTATTTCACAAAATTAGTCCAATTGGACTAATTATAAAAAAATTAAATATATTTGTATAAATCAATATAATTATGTCAACAATATACAAGAATAATCAAGCAAAAATAGATTTAATGAATCTGTATGATTTCAAACTACAAAGTTTAAACATTGATTATAGTAATATTGATATAAATTCGAAATTTGGGAGAACAAGAGTTGTTAAAGCAGGAAATGAAAATGGTAAAAAGATTGTGCTATTCCATGGTTACAATGCTGGAGCGCCTATAACACTAGAGGCTATTAAAGGAATTTTAAATGACTATTGCTTTTATGTTGTAGAAACCATTGGGCAAGCGACCAAGAGTGAAGAAAAAGTGATAAACATTAAAGATGATTCTTTTGCGCTTTGGGCAAATGAAATTTTGACAAAATTAAACATACAAAAAGCAAATATTGTTGGAATATCTTACGGAGCATTTATAGCTGAAAAGTTAATCGCATACAGCCCTCAATCCATTGAAAAATGTATTTTAGTAGTACCCAGTGGTATTGTGAATGGAAGTATTTGGGAATCTACTAAGAAACTTACATTTCCATTAATCAGATGGCGTATCACCAAAAATGAGAAACATCTAAAATCATTCTTAAGTGCTTTTGTTCCTATTGAAGATGATTTTTTAATTAGAATGTTGAGTTTAATAATGAAAGGGATAAAACTAGACACAAGGATACCAAAATTATTGAAGCCTAAAGCAACCAGAAACTTTAAAGCGCCTGTTTATATAATAGCAGCTAAAAACGATGTGTATTTCCCAGGAGAGAAGGTAGCTAAAAGGAGTAAAGAATTATTCTCTAACCTGAAAGAAGTTTATCTTTTAGAAAATTCAAAACATATGCCTTCAAAAGACAGTTATTCTTTAATTCAGCAAAAAATAAAAAAATGGATCAATTAAAAAAAGAGGAAATATGCTAAAACTTGCAGGATATTTAAATATAGGAATAGCAATTGCCCACTTAATCGGATTATTTTGGCTCGAAAAGGTTTTTAGAATTTTTGGAATTGAGGAAAAAATGAAAGAATTATCACAAATTCATTTTTCCTTTCCATATGTAGCAACTCTTTTGGTGGCAATGGTATTTTTTGTATTTGGATTATACGGACTTTCAGCAAGTAGTACATTTAAGAAACTTCCATTCTTAAAATTTGGTATATTTCTAATAGCCGGAATTTATTTATTGCGAGGTATTTCAGAGTTAGTGTATTCAATATTGAATAATTTTTTCCCAACTATGGGAATCTTTGCAACACTAATAGGTATTCTATATTTTTTGGGTGGATTGAAAAAATGGAAGGTGAAAAAGAAATAGCGGATCCACAATAATTTGGAACAAAATCTGTAACAAATAATGTTTTTGAAATACTAATAATAAAAACGATAGAAATGAATAGCATTACTAAAAAAAAATCAATAATTCTATTATCAGTGGGTATGTTAATAATTGCATTAACTCAAATATTTGCACATTATGTAGAATTATCTGACCTAATCAAAGGTTCATTTACAGGTATTGGAATAGGAATATTGCTAATCGTATTAACTTTTGGAAAATCTAAATTAATACGTTCAAATTAGAAAGCTTGACAAAAAGAGATTTGACAATTTGAAATTACCCAAATTTGTAAACGAGAAAAAACCTACCTAGTCTGGTAAAGTCTCCTGACTTTGCTTAAGTATAAAGTGTCCCCCTACAAAGTTACCAGACATCATAATAAAAAAGGGCATGGATATATTATTTTAGCTACACACAACAATTGTGCCCTATAAGCTGAAAAAACAAATCAAAAACACCTTTGAAAATATATTTATACAAGTGTGACAAAAATCACATTTTTACATAATTCACAATCTTATATTCGTCGTAAGAAATATGAATATTATGGCTATTATTAAAATACTAGGAACAGGATGTCCAAAATGTAAAAAGATGACGAATGTTGTTCAAGATGTTGTTTCTGAAAACAATATTGATGCAACAATTGAAAAAGTCGAGGATATTACCGAGATTATGAAATTCAACGTAATGACAACACCTGCCTTGGTAATAGATGATGTTATTACTATAAAAGGCAGAATACCTTCAAAAGATGAGGTATTGTCACTTTTAAACTAATTACAATACATATGCTAAATGATCATAGTAAAGCTTTATCTTTTTCAAATCAGGATACTGATATTCATATAAAGCAATCTAATAAAGGTTTTGGCATTACTACCTTTACTGTCGAATTACTTTTGAAGGCTTTTGCTGCTATTAACACGATTGACAATGTTTGACTGGTTACAAAACATTGCAGATTGGTTGGTATATGATGTCCTAAATTTAGACAAGGAACAGCATTTAGCTGAAGCATTGAATTTCTTTATTTATGATACTGTAAAAATTTTAATTCTTCTTTTTATCGTCATTTTTTTAATGGGAATTGTTAATAGTTACTTTCCTGTAGACAAGGTTAAAAATTATCTATCACGAAATAAATTATATGGATTAGAATACTTAATGGCAAGTCTTTTTGGTGTGGTAACCCCCTTTTGCTCTTGTTCATCAGTCCCCTTATTTATTGGTTTTGTGAGAGGTGGAATCCCATTAGGTGTTACCTTTTCGTTTTTGATTACTTCGCCCTTAGTCAATGAGGTTGCAATTGGACTTTTTGTTGGTTTGTTCGGTATTAAAACAACTATTATTTATATCGTTAGTGGTATTTTATTAGGTACTGTTTCTGGTGTAATCCTTCAAAAATTAAAATTAGAATCTTTTTTAACATCTTGGGTAAAAGAAGTTTTAATGACTGCTCAAAAAGAACAAGACGCTTTTATTGCCGAGAAACAAACCTTAAAACAAAGATTGCCTTTAATTTGGGATGACGTGTTTAAAATTCTTAAAGGCGTTGTTCCCTATGTATTGGTAGGAATCGCCATTGGTGGTTTGATGCACGGTTATATTCCTGAAGGATTCTTTGAAAAATATATGGACAAAGACAATCTGTTTGCAGTGCCAATTGCTACCATTTTAGCCATTCCAATGTATTCAAACGCATCAGGTATACTTCCAGTAGTTCAAGTTTTAGTTGCAAAAGGCATTCCTTTGGGTACTGCAATTGCTTTTATGATGGGCGTTGTTGGCTTATCGTTACCAGAAGCAATGCTTTTAAAAAAAGTAATGACTATAAAACTGATTGCTATCTTTTTTGGAGTAGTAACACTCTGCATAATTATTTCAGGTTACTTATTTAATATAATTTTATAAACAAAAAAACCCTTAGGTATCAAATAAGGTATATAAAACACTTCCCCAGATCACTAGTCTCGAATTCGTTAAAACATAAAGTATACCTCCTTTACCAAACCGTAAAAACATTAAAGATTTACTATTTTAGCTACTTATATAAAAGAAGTATAGTTAGCATGGTATTAATATCATCAAAATTGAATAACAATAAATGACAATTAAAAATTTAGTATCAGGATTGCTTACAGTTTTGCTTTTAAGTTGTAATTCGACTAAAAAAGAATCGCAAATAGAACAATCAAATTCTAACATTAAAATTGTGGGAGCAATGAAAAATGTAATGTGGAGAGGTCAATTAGGAAGTAGTATTAATCTAGATACTATTTCTGATAAGAAAGGGCTTTATGGGCTTGGGCCTGAAAGTTATTTGACAGGAGAACTGCTAATTAATGATGGAAAAAGTTATGTATCAAGAGTAACTTCAGACTCAACAATGACAGTTGAAAAGAATTTTAATGTTTCAGCACCTTTCTTTGTTTCTGCAAATGTAGATGAATGGACTGAAATAGAAATTCCTTCAAATATTAAGACAATTCAAGATCTTGAAAAATTTATTAACGAAAAAACTACTGAATTTAAACGTCCATTTGTATTCAAACTGACAGGTAAGATTTCTAAAGCAATCATTCACATACAAAATCTACCGGAAGGAACAAAAGTTTCTTCACCAGATGAAGCTCATCAAGGGCAAATAAATTACAGACTAAAAGATGACGAAGTAGAGATTGTTGGTTTTTTCTCTACAGATCATAAAGGGGTTTTTACACATCACAACTCATTTTTGCATATGCATCTGATAACTAAAGATGAGAAAAAAATGGGGCATTTGGATGAGTTAGAAATTAAGAATATGAAATTGTATCTACCCAAAAAATAAAGGCTCTCTTCAACAATGGCCGCTAATAAGCACTTGTTCTCACCTACTCTATTTTTGTAGATTTTTTACATGGTATGTACTTATACAGATTTGTACCAATCTATATAAGTAATCACAACAGAAATGCTATAAAGAATTTGACTACAGTCCTGGTTAATCAACATAGATGTAGTTAAAACACTTTATAAAATGTCGTTACTATAACCCCTCTGAAATCATTCGAAATAACAGACAATAATTGTTTTTCTTCTTTAACCTCAAAATTAAATGGTGGAGCTAATAAATTTAGACCACTTTGCTTTTTTAGCCTAATTCCTTGTCCAGAAATAATCTCTTTATTGGGTATAAAATTTCCTTCAGGTATATGTTCGGTTAACATAACATATTTAAAATTGGCTAGCTTTTCCACTATATTTTGTACTTCAGCATTCGATAAATGTTGTAGTACTTGTCTTAATAAAGCACAGTCTCCAGAAGGTAAATCATCTACCGCTATATCCAAACAACGGAATTCTAAATTTTCCTCTTTAAATTTTTCTTTATTACGTTCTATAAGATTTCTTACTATATCTACAGCAATATACTGCTTAGTATGTTTTACCAGTTCTTTTCCTACATTAAAATCCCCACAACCTAAATCACACACTACAAGAGGTTTTTTAAAAGAGGTTAAAAATGATGTTAAAACGTCTATATATGGATTTACTATCTCGGGATGATGTGATCCTAAACCTGAATAAAAATCAGATGTATTACCACCCCAGAGTTTCATTTCATAAACCTGTTCCATAGCATCTTTAGTTGGCCAAGGCTTCTTTATTTTTTTAGTTTTAATTTCATTGTCTTTTTTCTTCATAAACACTCTATTCGTCTATACAAATTATAAAAGCATAATTATATATATTCAAATGTAATACTAAAACATATATATCAGAACAAAGGTTGTTTTCTTATATGATACAACAAAACAGAATACAACGATGAAATGATCAAAACTGATTTCATTACATCGTATTATTCGAGATTAAATTGCGATTATACAACTAATTTAGAACCACTTACAACACCAGTAATCATTAATAAAACTCATGATTTGTTATAAAATAACTTGTTCTAAGGTCTCTTATTGAGGGTTTCTTTATTTCTTTGTATACTTAAATGTATTCATATCCATTTAAATACTATGAGAAAACTATGATTTTTCAACAGATTACAAATAAAATGGTGATGCATCCTAAACGACTTTTTCTAATCGATGGTTTAGGAGCACTACTTTCTGCTTTTTTATTAGGAGTTGTTTTAGTGAGCCTCGAAAGTATTTTTGGGATCCCTATGAAAGTACTTTATATTCTTGCGTTTTTGCCATGCGTTTTTGCGCTTTATGACTTTTATTGCTATCTAAGAGTTAAGAAAAACCAGAAGTATTTCTTAACTGCTATTGCATTGATGAATCTCATATATTGCTTTATCTCAATAGGAGTGGCCTTTCAACATATTCAAAAAATAACTGCTTTTGGTTGGACATATATTATATTAGAAATCACTATTATAATTATACTGATAAGCATTGAATTAAAAACAGCATATAAACTAGATTCTAAGTAGCACTTTCTATTGCATACTTCATCAGTTTGAGTAGTTTTTCATATAATAACAGAGAAAATTAGCTTGTCCTCTATTTAAGTATGATGATCGAAAACTCACATCTATATATCATAATCAAGCAACAACTTTTGTTTCTATCTTTTTATTTCGTAATCCCATAATCAACAACCATAAGCATAGTGACATCTCTCCCAGGTCTGCGGGAGTAGTAATATTTTGTAATAGTACTGAATCGGTATCTGGAACAAGAAAATATCTGATCACATCGATCTGATCGCCAATACATCCCAACATCAACAACACCCCAATAATCTTTGGTGCGAGCCCTGATTTAAAGATCATATATCCAAGCGGTAGCAGATACAATCCATAAAATACCTGTGAGATAAAATAACCATTGGTATGTAGTTTTAAAAAGAATGTGACCAAACCGTTTATCTGATCAGTGGTAAATCCAGCCATATAATCCGCTCCACTAGTTAACAACAATGGTGCTATCATTGCAAGCATCGTAACACATAATATCGCAACAGAGATCATAACCGACAACACCATAAGTTTGGATAGATTTTTATTAACATGTTTAAACACTCTTTCCAAAACTAATGGGTAGAAGAAAAAAGCAAGGATCATCACCAAATCACTAACAATTCCTAAACGGTATAACCAGCCATTATTAGCAATATTAGTTACAGTAGCAACGGGATCATCGGTCACAAAAATCTTTTGGCGAACAAAAAATTCTGCAAACACACCAGCTCCAATGATGATTAGAAATACTGCCCCTGCAATTCTTCCAATTTTTTGATTTGAATTCGTTTCCATACATTTTTTGATTTATTATTATTGACGATTCATTACATATTTTGTTACAATTGCATCTCGAAATACGCTGTGGCATAGCGTTTAGATAAACCGAAAGCAGATCTGTAGAAGTGCTTTTTTATAAACTACACTTCAAAAAAAATACTTGATATAATGATTTCACTTATGACAAATGAGATATAATTTTAAGATATTTTTATAGTTGTTATACCTATCGTTTTCCTATAATCTTTATTATTTTTGATTAGTTATAAGAAACCATACCTACATTAACTACAAAACACAAATGATCATGATCCAAAAAACAATATTGGCCGTTTTAGTAACCCTTTTTAGTTATACTGCATTTGCTACTCCTACCAAAATCATGGTAAGAGCAAAAGCAAAGGATGCCAAATTTATCGGTAACTCTATCGGAGGTGCTTATATAATTATACGTAATCAGCTTACAGGAGAGATTCTTTCTCAAGGTAAAACTAGTGGTGGCACAGGAAACACAACCCTGATCATGAAAACACCGAGAAAAAGAAATGTAAGGATTACAGATGATAAGACCTCTGGGTTTTTAGCAGAATTAGATATATCAGAACCTGTTTTTGTAACCATAGAAGTATTTGCCCCTGTAAATAAAAAACAAGCTACGGTAAATGCATCAACAGCATTATGGATAATTCCCGGAAAAGATATTTTGGGAGATGGAATTGTTATCGAGATTCCTGGTTTTGTGGTTGACATTTTGACTCCAAGAACACATCAGTTTATCTCATTAAAAGCTCTCGACAAAAAAAGCATTGCCGTGCAATCTAATATTGTAATGATGTGTGGTTGTACAATTAGTGATGGTGGTCTTTGGGATGCTAATCAAATAGAAGTAAAAGGAATTCTAAAAAAAGACGGTGCTAAAATTGAAGAAATAGATCTTATAGTCAATTCACCTAACCTGTTTGAAGGTACAATCAATATAGATACTACAGGAAGTTATGAGCTTGTCGTATATGCCTATCACCCAGCAACCGGAAACACAGGGGTTAATAAAGTAAACTATATTATAACTCCATAATGTATCTCCAAACTTTCAAATTTTGAAGGTGATGTTTTGTATTATCTGTTAATTACTTTGAAACTACCTTAAATCGTAAAACTGTTTTTAGTTTTTCGGTGGGTACTTTTCTAAAATCGGATAGGTAAATTTCTCTATGTACTTTAGACAGTCTGTAGAGATCTTCTTTTTCAGCAAATGCTTCCATCACCTTAAAACTTTCAGGTTCGTTGTCATAACTTCCCAGATGCATCATTTGAATACACTTACCTTCTGTTATTTTCTCAAATTTCACTTTTTCTAATAACACATGAGGCTTTTTTTCCTTGGTTTGATTAATCATATGTTTCGCTAGTTCATCATCAACAAAATTGGGCTGTCTGATCATTAATTTAAAAACCAGGTTATCTTTATCAATAGTACCTTCATATGTTTTCTTTGCTTCTTCAGTAATATCCCAAACGCCTTCTAGCGGGTAAACGGTATAATCAAAATATCCTTTGGGTACAGTTCCTTTTTTTAATCCCATTTTTATCCCATATGAAACCGCATACAGCATACCAATATATTCTGAAAAGAATTCGCTATTAGGATTACCCTCTCCTTCGATAGTAAGAAACTTGTATTCGGGAATTTCAATGATTTCGGGTGTATTTTTGGGTATATACACTCCTTTTTCTTTTTTTCTCCATTCATGCTTCATAACGCATCCTCTTTTAGTATATCATTTACACTTCGAATTGACCATAATTGGTAATATTCTAATCTTATAAAACAAAAGTAAAGTGTAATTATGACAACCCTATGTCAACAGTATTTATATACATGATTGTATTTTATGCTCTCTTTTCTATGGCTTTTTCAAGGATTGATTCAATAAACTCCTTTGCCATAGTCTCTTTCAGTTTTGCATATACTTTTTGATCTTGTTTACTTATTAGTCCAAACTGCTAGTTTATTTCCGCTAGGATCAATAAATTCAAATCGACTTCCTCCAGGGAAAGAAAATACCTTCTTAGAGATTTTTCCACCATTTTTTTGTACATTTTCTAAAGCCTGTGATAAGTCATCATGATATAAAACGACCAGAGTACCTCCAGTACTAATTTTTTCTACTTTGGCAAATCCTCCATCAATTCCCGCTTGGTGAAAATCACAGTACTGATCTCCATAATCTGTAAAAGTCCAACCAAAAGTATTGCCATAGAATTTTTTGATTTCATCTAAATCTAATGCTTGTAATTCTATAAAGTTGATTTTATTATTTTTCATTTCTACTTCTATTTATTTTGAAATAAAAATAAAGTGGAGTAATGACAACCCTATGTCAGTATACATTTTAATCTAAAAATTTTATTACGCTACTTAAAAATATTTTTTTTAGATCTTAAAAGTCGTTCCGGATAAAAAACGAGTTGTATCAAATTGTATTCTAATTGATTTAGATTAAATTTTTTCCCATCTACCTTGAAAGAAGAGAAGGGATACCAACGTAAATTCGTTCTTAAAATTAAAAACTCTTCAGATTTTCCCGGAACGATATCCCATCCGATAGTGATACCTGGTTCAATTTTATTAAATGTTAGTTTTTTGTTTCCTTCATCTGTAATTTCTGAATATTTGATATGATCATAGGCTACATTTAAACCGATAAATGGGGCAAAACCTGTATAATCAGTTAAAAATTTGGCTGTTTCTAATGCTACAGAAGTTTTTTTAATGGTTTGCCTAGTTCCATACGCTTGTTGTTCGAATTTTGGGTTTCTAAACGATACTGCTGTAAACATATTAGCTTTATTTAATTGATATCCCAAAGCAATATCAAAATAGCCGCCAGATGCTTGCTTTTTATTTAAATATGGGTATTCACTATTGTTGTATTCAGACTCTGCAAGAGAAAAAGAAACAGAAGGTCCTATAGCAGCAAAAAAATCACCAAAACTTGAAGCATTTATGCCCAAGTTAGAAACTTCAGGATAGCTATTCCATCTTTCATTTATAGTAGAATCTCCATTATCTTTAGTAAGATCCATAGCATAGAGTAACCCTAGTTGTAAACTAAAATTTGGGGTTTTAATTTTTTGGAATTCGGTTTTAGATATGGGGTAATTCCATGTATTATCAGGGTAATAGTTAACCCCCAGTCTGCCAGTAAAATTTTTATATCCATACAATATTCCTGCATCGGCAGTCCACGTAAAGTTTTTCTCAAGTTTAGGCTGATCTTCATCTGGCTTTACAACCTGCTTAAAATCTAACGCAGACCAACCAATACCAACATAAGGCCTGAGTTTCTTTTCTTGATATGCCCACGGCAAAAACCGCGCACCCGTAACTGTATAATGAGTAAATTCTACATCTGTTTCGTCATTCGATTTAAGATTAAACTGTTTTAAAGGAAAGGATACATAGAATTCTGCATGCCCCCAAAAATGAAAACCACCCCAATATAAGGTCGTATTTAAAGTTTCTGGATGCTTAAAACTAATAAGTTCATTTCCAGAAAGTCGTTTTCCTGTAAATGATGGGAGCAAATTTGCTCCCAATTCAAAATAGGTTTTGGCAAAATCTAATCTTTTTTTACCTGTAGCGGGTAGTGTATCTCTTTGCGCAGATACATTAAGTGAATAGAACAGGGCGAAAGCCACTAGAAAAATTTGTCTCATTATCTTAGTATTACGTTATGAAAATAATACCGCAAAAATGGATAACAAAAGAGACGGTGGCAATACGGAATTTGTACTATAAAGCAGAATATTCTAAATATCATACAAAAGTATGATACTTGTTTTAAGCATAAAAAATAAGATTAATCAGTTAGACAGCAACGAAATAAGCTCTATCCTATTATTTATCTTACATTTTCTGTAAATATTGGAAACATGTGTTTTTACCGTAGGAATTGATATGAATAACTGTTCTGATATTTGTTTATATGTATTTCCTTTAATAAGAAGTAAGGCGATTTCCTTTTCTCTATTGGTCAAGGAATAATTAATCAGGTTTTGCTCTTTCACAGTATTTTTAGGCCTAAAAAGAGACAGTCGCTCTATATCACTCCATAATTTACTTCCTGCAAGTACAATAAAAATCAATGGAAGCGTAAACCCAATTTTTGTATTTATACCATTTAGGTCTGCAACATAATTGGTAAGTAAAGAAAGTGGAATCATAATAAGGACGGCAATTGCAATATACCGTTCCATTTTTTCACGATGTACTATGTTTACTTTGGGTTTGGTAACCCTTACCAGAATCATTGACAAAACGACAGAAATCCCTAAAAAAAGTGCTACTACATACTGTAAAAAACCCAATATTCTGATAAAGTGCCCTGTAATCACGAGTATGATTAGCATCCCCGAAAAAGCAATTAGTAATTTTTTAAAAATAGGTTTTATAGTATGGCGCCTCTCTTCAAGAATATGCAAAGGAGTAGTAAGTGCAACCAATATCATCGCTAATAAAATAAAAACATTAGTGCTATCAGAATGGCTAAAAGGTCTAAAAAAATAGGTAATCGTTAACGCAAGAATTAACAGAAGCAGTGAAATTGTAAAGTATATAGTTTCAAGCGTTTCAATATTTTTTTTAAAGCATATAACTTCCAAAAATAATGCGATGATGATTAGGGAATACGCTAAAATCAATAAGATGATTTCTAATACTTCCATTCGTTATATACTTTAGACATAGATATTCTTATCATTCAAAAAAATAACCTTCTCTGATTACATTTAGATTATTGATCTACAAATCTAACAGATTTTTTGATAGATCGTATATTATTTATTGCACCCAAATGAGAACAATGTATTAGTATTCTATATAATGAAGCTGTAGTCTTCTATTATGATTTAAGATCAATTTCTTTTAGGTTTTCAATCTTATTTCTCGAAAGAAAATCGTCTATGGTTTCAAAATGTTCGATTACTCTTTTGTTTTTAAATTCAAATACTTTTTGTGATAACCCTTGTAAAAAATCACGATCATGAGAAACCAAAATCAAGGTACCATCAAAATTTAGTAAAGCTTCTTTTAGTACATCTTTTGACTTTAAATCCAAATGATTGGTTGGCTCATCGAGAATTAAAAGATTAACCGGCTCTAAAAGTAACTTAACCATTGCCAGTCGTGTTCGTTCTCCTCCTGAAAGAACACTCACTTTTTTATCGATATCATCACCACCAAACATAAACTGTCCCAAAATATTCTTGATCTGTGTTCGTACCTCTCCTTCTGCTACCTCATCAACCGTCTGAAATACAGTAAGGTTCTGATCCAATAATGCCGCTTGGTTTTGCGCAAAATATCCTACTTTAACATTATGCCCCAGATCACAAGTTCCCTCATACTCAATCTCTCCCATAATCGCTTTGATCATCGTGGATTTACCTTCACCATTACGTCCTACAAATGACACTTTTTCTCCTCTGGAAATCGATAAATTTGCATTTTTAAACACTACATGCTCATCATAGCTTTTTGATAAATCTTTTGCTATTACGGGATAATCTCCCGATCGAACTGATGATGGAAATCTGAGTTTTAAGGATGAAGTATCGATCTCATCAATCTCGATAATCTGTAACTTCTCTAACATACGTTCTCTCGAATTTACCTGATTGGTTTTTGAGTACGTACCTTTAAACCGTTCGATAAATGTTTTGGTATCTGCAATAAATTTTTGTTGTTCCTGGTATGCTTTTATTTGATTTGCTCTTCTTTCTTCTCGTAGTTGCAGATAATGCGAATAATTTGCTTTATAGTCATAGATCCTTCCCATTGTCACCTCAATAGTTCTATTGGTGATTGTATCGATAAACGTTTTATCATGAGAGATAACGATAACCGCCTTGGCTTTATTAATCAAAAAGTCCTCTAGCCAGATTACAGATTCTATATCTACATGATTAGTAGGCTCATCCAAAAGGATTAAATCTGGTTTCTGTAATAAGATTTTGGCAAGCTCTATACGCATTCTCCACCCACCACTAAACTCACTGGTGGGTCGTGTAAAATCTTCTCTCTTAAACCCAAGTCCTTTTAGCGCCTTCTCTACTTCGGCATCATAATTCACTTCTTCTACAGCATAAAACTTCTCTCCCAGATCAGTTACTTTTTCTATAATTGCCATATACTCGCTGGATTCATAATCAGTACGAGTTTCAAGTTCTTTATTTAATCGATCCATCTCCTCCTGCATCCCCAAAATATCGCCAAAAGCTTTTAATGCTTCTTCAAATACAGTACAATCATCATCTGTTAATAGATGTTGTGGTAAATATGCAATTACTGCTTCTTTGGGACATCTAACATGCCCTCTGTTTGCTTTCTGTGCTCCTGCAATAATTTTCATCATAGTGGATTTACCAGCACCATTCTTACCCATTAAGGCAATTTTATCATTTTCATTGATAACAAAAGAAACATTACTAAATAATGTTTCACCACTAAACTCTACAGCAATTCCATCTACAGAAATCATATCTTTCTAATTTGAGAATGCAAAACTAAAAAAAAGCAGGTCATCATAAAGAAATCTGATTATATTTTGAATATATATTGTATTCCAAAAAATTACTACCTTGAAAACGTAATTTCACTAAGGTGTTTTTTTATGTCTGACAAACCCGAATTATACTTTAAAACTGATCAGGAATGGCGTTCCTGGCTTCATGAGAATCATAACCTATCTCACGGAGTATACCTTATACTTTACAAAGTAGAAAGTAAACAACCTAGTATGCGGTGGGAAGAAGCTGTAAAAGTAGCATTATGCTATGGTTGGATAGATTCTACGGTAAAAAGGCTAGATGATCAGCGCCGAAGACAATACTTCTGCCCTCGTAAGTCCAAAAGTGTTTGGAGCAAAGTCAATAAAACTCATATTATAGATCTTATTAAAAATGATCTTATGCATCAAAGTGGTTTGATGAGTATCGAATTAGCTAAAAAGAATGGTTCATGGATAGCTCTTGATGATGTAGAAAATGGTATCATTCCCAAAGATTTACAACATGCATTTGATCAAAACCCTCTAGCTTTTGAAAACTACCAAAACTTTGCGAGAGGGTATCGTAAGAGCTACCTCTACTGGATTCATCAAGCCAAACGACAGGAAACCCGTGATAAACGCATTGTAGAAATTATTAAATTCTGTAAAGCAAATATCAAGTCCCGCGATAATTGGTAAAAAAACAGTTTAAATACCTTCATTATGTAATGGTAATGCAAACTTTGGGATGAAAAACAACTTTATTTATAAATAATAAAAGTGCTTAAATCTACTCCTCTATCTCCCTTAACACCACTTTAAGAGATTTTATATGATAAATCATTATTTTCGGATCATATAAATCACTCATCATGTATAAACATCTACTACTTGCTATTTTCTACACCACAATAACAACCTCATTATCAGCTCAAAACGTTAAAGTTCCTATCGATACTACTATCGTTACAAATCATACAACTACTATAAAAGGGAAAACCGTTGCGTATAAAGCAACAGTAGGATTTCAACCTGTTTGGGATGAAACAGGAATACCTATAGCTTCTTTATGTTATACCTATTACAAAAGATCTGATATCAAAAATGATGAAAACCGACCTTTACTCATTTCATTTAATGGTGGTCCCGGATCAGCTTCAGTTTGGATGCATATCGCCTATACAGGTCCTCGCATTCTTAAGATTGATAATGAAGGATTTCCTGTACAACCTTATGGAGTCAAAGCCAATCCTAATTCGGTGTTGGATGTAGCAGATATTGTTTTTGTAAATCCTGTAAACACGGGGTATTCTAGAATGATCCCCGGAAAAGACGGAAAAATGCCTGATAAAAAGTTATTCTTTGGGGTAGAAGCAGATGTAAAATACCTGGCCAATTGGATCAATACGTTTGTAACCCGAAATAATCGTTGGCGATCTCCAAAATATCTTATCGGAGAAAGTTATGGAACCACACGAGTTTCTGGATTAGCTCTTGAGTTACAAAATAACCAATGGATGTATCTTAACGGAGTGATATTAGTCTCTCCTACCGAAATAGGTTTTAAATTTGATGGCCCTGTAGAAGTAGCAAATCGACTTCCTTATTTTGCAGCAGCAGCATGGTATCATAAAATGCTACCGCCAGAACTACAGAATAAAGACTTACTCGAAGTACTTCCAGAAGTAGAGAACTATACGATCAATGAACTGCTTCCTGCAATTGTAAAAAGCGGATATCTGGATACTACCAAAAAAGAAGAAGTTATCAATAAGATGGCTTACTACTCTGGACTTTCTAAGAAAACAATACGACAGCATAATCTTGAAGTACCCAAATCATATTTCTGGAAAGATCTTTTACGAGATAAAGAAGGGTATACGATTGGCCGATTGGATTCTCGATATAAAGGAATGGATATAAAGGATGCAGGAGATAATCCTGATTATAATAGTGAGCTAACTTCCTGGCTTCATTCATTTACACCAGCTATCAATTATTACTATAGCCAGGAATTAAAATTTAAAACCGACTTAAAATATAATATGTTTGGTCCGGTAAGACCATGGGATAGAACCAAAGGTAATAATACAGGTGAAAACTTAAGAAGAGCTATGGCTATGAATGCCAACCTTCATACTATGATTCAATCGGGTTATTATGATGGTGCTACTACGTATTTTAATGCTAAATATGTAATGTGGCAACTCAACGCAAATGGAAAACTTACAAATCGCCTTAATTTTAAAGGATATCGCAGTGGTCATATGATGTATCTGCGTAATGAAGATCTGATTAAGGCTAATGATGATATTAGAGCATTTATTACCAAATCGTCTGTTAATATCAATAAAGGATCAAAATATTAAGCTTATGGCTGCTATTATTAAAATCAAACCGTTAGGCTTCCCTTGGGAAACCAGTGATCCATTTTTATTTTGTGCATATCATGAGGATCAATATCCAAAAGGAAATGGAAAATTAGGTCCCAATGCATCATTAGAGGGTCGTAATCTTGGTCAGGATTTCACTCTTAAAGATGGGTGGCGAATGTATCATGGAACCAAAATACCTGGTTTCCCCGCACATCCTCATCGAGGTTTTGAAACCGTTACAGTTGTCCAAAAAGGATTAGTGGACCATTCTGATTCACTTGGAGCTGCAGGACGTTTTGGTAATGGTGATGTACAATGGATGACCGCTGGTAAAGGCGTACAACATTCTGAAATGTTTCCTTTATTACATACCGAAAAAGAAAATCCTTTTTTATTATTTCAGATTTGGCTTAATCTTCCGAGAGACAAAAAAATGGTAGAGCCACATTTTAAAATGCTTTGGAGTGAAGAGGTTCCTAAAATAAAGAAACAGGATAAGCATGGGTATACAACTGAGGTTACTTTAATTGCAGGGAAATTAGATGATGTAACAGCTCCCTCTTCTGCTCCCGATTCCTGGGCAGCAGATCCAAATAATGAAATAGCGATATGGACTATCAAAATGGCTCCCAATGCAACATTTACATTTCCTAAAGCATCTACAGAGATAAACAGGTCGTTATATTTCTTTAAAGGAGCCGAAGTTATGAGTGAAGGATATACTATTCCTGTACATCATGAAATCATTCTAAATGCAGATCAGGAATTCATCTTAAAAAATGGCAATACAGAAGCCCATATATTATTATTACAAGGTAAACCAATGAATGAACCTATAGTGAAACATGGGCCATTTGTCATGAATAGCCAGATAGAAATCAGAGAGGCGATACAAGAATATCAACAAACAGAATTTGGAGGCTGGCCCTGGGGTAGTTACGATCATGTTCATTCTCCTTCTAAAGGCAGGTTTGCTCTATATCCTGATGGTACAGAAATAAAAAAGTAACATAGCCTATCTTAATAGTGGGGAAATAATGCTTATCTTTAATTCTAACATGTATTAACAACATCATTATCATTACCTTAGAAGATTTGATTTAAATGTGTAATCGAAAAACATTTCTTTTACCCCTTCTGTTTTTTCTGTGTTCAATTTTATTTTTTTCTTGCTCAAAAGAAAAAATATTAACGAATGCTGAAACGGATTGGCTAAAACAAAATGATTCTATTACAATAGCTTTATTTCCGTATTACCCACCATATCAATTTATAAATAATAATACGACTATTGAGGGTATTTTTATTGAATACTTTAATCTGATTGAAGATAAAATAGGACATAAATTTAAACGAAAATATTATTCTGATTGGTCCGAACTGGTTAAGGATGCCAAAAGTCAAAATATTGATATAATTCTGGAAGCTCAACAAACCTGGGACCGTAGTCAATATCTAAACTTTTATACCGAATTCTTTGACACTCCTTTTGTTCTTGTGGCTTCAAAAGATACTCCCGATGGACTTACTTTAAAAGATTTTAGTACTAAAACTATAACTGTTCCTCTTGGGTATTCTTCAGAAGAATACTTAAGAAAAAAACATCCCGAAATTAATCTTAAAACCTATCTCAACGAAAGTATCGCTCTACAAAAGGTGCAGATAGGGGAACACGATGCGTATTTTGGCCCAAAAACTGTGGCTAATTTTTTAATAAAATCCAAAAATTTTGACAACCTTAAAATCATAGCTGAAACTAAATATTCTTATGTTCCTAGTATTGCTGTTGCTAAAGACAATACCGTTTTAAATAAAATCATTCAAAAAGCAACTAGCAATATTTCTGATAGTGAAAAACAAAATATTGTAGAAAACTGGCTTTACATTAAAACAAAACCATTTTATAAAAACCCTAATTTTTTGATTCCTTTTGTCTTGTTCATATTGTTGGGTCTGCTCATTGTTTTAGGAATCAATTTTTATTTGGGGTACATCGTAAAACACAAAACAAAAGCACTACGAATAGCTAAAGATAATGCTGAAAAGGATAATCAATTAAAAACAGCATTTATTCATAATATATCCCACGAAATCCGAACACCAATGAATGGTATCGTTGGTTTTTCGCAACTGCTAAAAGAACCTAAAGTAACAGATAATGAAAAAGCAGAATACACAAAAATCATAGTCAAAAGCAGTAAACAATTAATCGATTGTATGGATAACATACTCGAAATTTCGAAACTACAAACAAGGCAGGTCATTCTCACCCATGAAGAAACTGATCTATACGAAGTTTTTGATGTTATTTTTTCGACTTTCGAAACAAAAGCAAAGAAAAAAGGAATCTCCCTTATACTTAATAACAACTTGCTAGATGATCAACGTTATGTGTTTATTGATAAATCTAAGTTTCTTAAAAGTATAAATAGTCTAGTTAAAAATGCAATTAAATACACCCAAAAAGGAGCTGTCCTTGTTTCGGTTATGGTACAAAAAGATGCTTTGATTATTAATGTACGAGACTCTGGAATAGGAATTGATCCTAAGGATCAACAGCTTTTATTTAAGAGTTTTTCTCAATCAGAATATCAAATTTCAAGAAACTATGGAGGATTAGAGCTTACTATAGGTAAAGAATACACAAACTTAATGGGAGGTCAATTATCTTTTTCTTCTATTCCCGAAAAAGGGTCTACATTTCGTATCGTACTACCTTATAATCCGATTACAGTTTCAAATAACCATAATGCTTCTTCATCGACCTTCATAAAAGAAACAAAAGCTAAGCAACACGTAGTATTGATTGCAGAGGATGGCGAAGTTAATTTCTTAGTACTTAAAACAATCTTACTAAAAACAGAAAATTATCATTTTGTTATTCATCGAGCAAAAAACGGAAAAGAAGCTCTAGCATTTTGCAAAGAAAACAATACAATTGATATGGTGTTTATGGACATTAAGATGCCCGAAATGGATGGGTACGATGCTACAAGGTTTATAAAACAATTGCATCCTGAGCTTCCCATAATTGCACAAACCGCATATGCTACCAAAGAAGATATCCTCAATGCTTTTGTTGCAGGATGCGATGATTTTATTTCAAAACCTGTTGATCCTACAGCTGTAAAAAAGGTAATTAAAAAATATTTACCTATATATTCTATCTAAAATAGCACAACACATTAGGTTGAAAAAAAACCATAACACACAAAATTACATTAATCGATACAATCTATAAATAAGGCAGGTGTTTCTTGAAAGTCTTACTATTAAATAGTATCTTTATTAATAAGGAGCAAGAAAAGTAAGGGATAACTAGTAAAAAGCTATGGCAAAAAAATTACTGTATATTTTCTGTTTCCTTATTGTATTGATAAATTCTTTTTCTTGTTCAGAATCAACGATTCTAAGTGACAAAGAGAAAGATTGGTTACAAAACAACGATAGCATTTCTGTTGGACTTTTTCCATACTATGCCCCATATCAATTCATTAATGAAAATGATAAAGTAGATGGTATCCTAATCGACTATCTCTCTCTTATCGAAAATAAGCTAGATCATAAATTTCAAAGAAAATTATACACCAATTGGGAACAGCTATTAAATGATGTAAAAAATAATAAAATTGACATCGTTTTAGAAATTCAACAAACCAATAAAAGGAATACCTATCTTAATTTCTACTCTCAACTTTTTGAATCTAGGCACGCTATTGTAACTCAAAAAAATATAGATTACGGTACAAACTTAAAAGACTATAAAGGCAAAGTAATTACGGTTCCAAAAGATTATGGAATTTATGAGATCTTGAAAGAACATGAAAAAAATCTCAATATTTCTACCGAAATAGACGATTTAAGTTGTTTAAGAAAAGTTAGTTCTGGAAAATATCATGCTTATATAGGACCAAAGGCTGTAGCAAATTACCTCATAAAAACAGAAAATCTTGATAATCTTAAAATTGTTTCAGAAACTCAATATATATATGCTCCAAGTCTTGCAGTTCAGAAAAAGAATACTAAGCTTAACGAAATTATCTCTAAGACTGCCAGCAGTATTACGGATCATGAAAAAGAAATTGTTTTTGATAATTGGTTGTATCAGGCTATTGTCCCTTTTTATAAAAAAACAAGTTTCTGGATTACGCTTACTGGGATTATACTATTATCACTAGTTATCATTCTTCTTCTTAACAGATATCTCAAATACTTAATTAAACAAAAAACAAAAGAATTAAATATTGCTAAAGAACGTGCAGAAGAAAGTAATAAACTAAAAACTGCATTTATTCATAATATTTCTCATGAAGTGCGCACCCCAATGAATGGAATTATAGGTTTTTCTGAATTACTTAATGATCCAGAAATTACTCCAAATCAACAAAAAGAATATTCAAAAATCATTATTGACAGTAGCAATCAATTAATCAATATCATAGATGATATTATTGAAATCTCTAAATTAGAAACCAATCAAGTCGAAGTTCGTTTTGAAGAAATAAACCTGAACGAAGTATTACAATTCTTGTTTTCAAGTTTTCAGAGCAAAGCCATTAGCAAGAATATTGCAATACATCTTAATAACAAATTAACCGATGATCAAAGTATCATACTTATGGATAAGCTAAAAATCAATAAAATTTTACAAAATCTTATTGATAATGCAATTAAGTTCACAACCAAAGGTATGATTGAAATTTCTTGTGAAATTGAGGGTGATTCTTTAATAATAACAATAAGAGATACAGGAATAGGTATCAAACCAAAAGATCAGGAATTAATTTTCAGAAACTTTTCTCAATCTGAAAAGGAAGTAACAAAAAGCTATGATGGACTTGGATTAGGCTTATCGATTGCTCAGAAAAATGCTAAATTAATTGGAGGCGATATTTCATTTGCTTCTATGGTAAATAAAGGTTCAATATTTACATTAACAGTGCCATATCATCCCATTGTCACCCCACAAGTAGATAATCACTTAGCTAAAGAAAAAACTCAAGACATTCCTATAAAACAGGTTATTTTAATTGTAGAAGATGGAGATGTGAATTTTTTATTCCTTAAAACGGTGCTACTTAAAATGAAAGGGTATAAATTTGTTATTCATCGTGCAGAAAATGGTAAGGAAGCAGTAGATATTTGCAAAAAAAATGATTATATCGACTTGGTTTTGATGGATATAAGAATGCCAATAATGGATGGTTATACAGCTACTAAAAGGATAAAAAAATTAAGACCCAGATTACCTATCATAGCACAAACAGCGTATTCTACAGAAGACGATATCCAAAAAGCTTTGGATGCAGGTTGTGATGATTTTGTTTCTAAACCCGTAGATAGGAAAATACTAAAGCCTATTATCAATAAATACTTTTCTGTTTTTTCAAAATCAAAACTTACATAAAATTTGAATGTCAATCAAAAATGAATATTTAGGTTTCATAAACAGTAAACCGTTATGGAAAAACAAAACTCTCTTTAATTTATCGCAATTTAATATAGAAGAGCTATTTGAAACCGATATATCCCCTAATACATTAGAGATTAATATTCGGGATAATGAAGTATTAGGTAAGCGTATAGAACACTATTTTGAATACTGTATTATCAATTCTGATCACTATGAGGTTATAGCAAAGAATATCCAGATATACCAAGACAAAATTACAATCGGAGAATTAGATTTTCTAATAAAAGATCATCGAGATAATAAAACTTTACATATTGAAATTGTATACAAATTTTATCTGCATGACCCATCGATTGAGGGTGAGCTTCAACAATGGATTGGCCCAAATCGTAAAGATACTTTACTTCAAAAAATAGAGAAATTAAAAACAAAACAATTGCCTTTACTCTACAGAAGCGAAACCTTACCTATCCTGAAAAACTTACAAATAAACTCCAAAAGCATTCATCAAAAAGTATCTTATATGGCGAATCTTTTTGTTCCTGTTTCTATGAAAAACAAACTTTTTCCTATTGTTAATAATCAATGTATTGTCGGTTTTTGGGTAACATCAGAAGCTTTTACTTCAGAGCAATATGGCACTTATCATTTTAATATTCCGAAGAAAAAAGATTGGGCTACTGACCCAAAATATTGTGACACCTGGTTTTCTTTTAATGATATAACAGAAAAGGTCCAGGTATCATTATCTCAAAAAAAATCTCCATTACTTTGGATGAAAAGTAATGGAGATTCTTATGACCGTTTTTTTATAGTTTGGTGGTAACAGGACAAACTATAATTGAAATTCTATTTTTTATAAAATATTTTAGAGATACTCTTATCTAACGAATTCATATATTGTAATTTAATAATATACGCTCCTTTAGATAAATTAGAAACATCTAATAGTTTTTGATTTTTATAACCTACTATTTTTTTACCGTATATATTATATATAGTTACAACAAACTCTTTATCTAAAACAGAGCTTTCTATCTGTAATTGATCTTTTACAGGACTAGGGAATATTTTTATATCTAATGTCTTTTCTATATCTTTTTGAGTAGAAGATAATACGCTATTTTGACAATATGTTGCATCTTGATAAGGTGTAATCGAAACCGTTTTATAAACAGGTTTCTTATAATAGTCTGCTATTTTTGAAGCCAGCCATTGGTCATCATCTCCATTAGTACCTATAGGCGCTACTCCAGTAGTAGATCCTCCTCCCCATAAAACGGTAAAGACATTCATATCAGCCAATCTTTGCATATTGGACATACTCCAATCATATCCATTATCATTGCTCAAATGCTCTCCAATATTTTTAGCTGCATAATGCGGTTGTGTTAACACTATCTTTTTTAGATCTGGATGCACTTTATTAATATCTGTTCCTATTCTATTATCCCCGAAAAAGTATGGAGCTGAAGCAGAGGAATGGTTAGCAATATCAAAATTGATGATATTCTCATCTGTAGTAGGCATATGCCCACCGGGGATTTGCCATAACATTATGGGGGCATTTCCTATTCGTTCTGCTATTTCTTTACAAAAAACCAAGTATTTGTCCCAATGTTTTGCTGTCCATGCGTAACTATCTATAGAAACGGGTCCGAAACAATCACGTTCATATCTATCAAAAGCAATAAAATCTGGTTTCCAGTTTCCCGTATATAATTCTAAATCATTCATGAAATCTGCTACTTCTATAGCTTCACTTACAGGGTCGTTATATTCATTTGCGTTTTTATATACCCAACGAGCTGATCCAGCAGACCAAACATTTTGTTGATATCCAAACGGAATTTTACATTCTCCTACATGATGAATCAAAAAATTAATTGACTGAAAGTAACCTTTTAAATCATCTGAAAAAGAAGGAATATCATTGACATTTAAGCTCTCATCTGTAAACGCTTTTTTTATGTCTTGATTCACATCAATCTTTATTGTTTGTATATTTTGATCATGCCCGAAAACTACGTCTTGTTGAATGGCACCTATTAGGTCAGGGCTTATGACAAAGGCTCCTGGATTAGGGTGATCTGCATCTTCATAACTCAGCATTACTTTAATTTCCTGAATCAAATTTCTATAATGAAAATATAAATTCTGATTCTCGGCCATATCCTTAATAGCTTCTCCTGATCCACCTCCACTAGCATTGGCTGTATAATGAACCATTACCGGAAGTACTATTTTTCCTTCTTGACTAGTTTCTAATCGTCGTGCTTGCTCAATCGTATTTACAGTAGCAGTCATATCAGGAATTTTGCCTCTATCTCCTGCTCCATCTAAACCAGAATACTTAAACAGCACACTTAATGGAGCTTTTTTTAAATCTTCATCAATAGCAGGAGCGGCATTAGTTACCGTACCATGTGATAAATATTTAGGAAATCCTTTTACTGTAAATTCTTTAACAGGGTAATTTTTAAAGGAAACATTTAGTTGGTTAGACTCACCTGCAGATATTGTTATATTGTCATCATATCTTGGTACATATATAATATCTTTCTCTGTATCGGTATAAGAAGAAATTGTTACAGAATAGTTTCCTTCCATAACTTTAGTGATCGTATTGCTACCTTCTACAATGTTTTCATTCTTGGTAACATTATCTATATCCTTATTTTTTAAATCAATTGTTGTAGAAACCCCATTAGGAAGTCCACTTACATTAACTATCAAGTTTTCTGTTTTAATAGTTGACTTAGTATAGGGTACAGAAATTGCGTTATTAGTCTCTGATGGCAAAAAAGATAACGGCGATGCCTTAGAATACTTACTTTTATAAATAGTAGTACCCAAAATAAAATCATTTGCCCATATTTGATATTGTTTATTAACTCTCAATAAACTAGTCTCTGTAGTAGTAATTGTTTTGGTTACCTGAGTATTAAAAGCAGGATTCTTATATGTAACCTCAACAGCATTAGAATCATTACCCGTTACAGTGGTAATTACATTTGTGAATAATGAAGGGTCTCCGTTTTCTGGATAAAACCGAACTGCATCTGCCAAACTCTCATAAGATGATGTTACAGCTTTCAGATTAATCTTAGCTTTAAAACTTTCGTTAGAAGACAACTTATGATCTACCCAAGCTCCATTAGCAAGTTCTATTTCAATAGTATTAAGATATTGATCTCCATTCGGAGATCGTTTCATTTTTACAGTTTTCGGATAAGAGATACTTCCATTAGGAATAAAATTCTCCAAACTGGGTATTGCATCCGATAAAAATTGAACTTTAGAGTTTCTAACGCTAATATCATTTTGCCCTGTGTTTTTTACCTCAATAACAAGGTAAACGTCTCCCCATGACTTTGGTGTAAAATCCATTTTTATTTGGTGTTCTGTTGTTTCTCCACTATAATTTCGAACAAATGTTTGTGAATAAACAAAAAAGTTTACCAGCAAAAATGTAGTGAGTAAAAATTTAAGTTTGTGTTTCATGTGTTAAGTTTTAAAAGAATAAATATTTGTATATTATTTATGAATACTTAACAAGATATGGATAGGTGAGGGTTATGTAAAAAAAAATATCTAAATGACATAAAACAACACATTATCAGCTATTTTCACTAATAAAATTATATTCCTACAAAAAAAATCTTTAGTATTCTAAAAAGAGAACACTAAAGACTTTTATTTATCTGATTTAGTTTTTGAAATAATTTATAAAACTATAATCCGCTTATATAACTCCCATACAAATCATTAAAACGAAATCCTTCAGATAGTCTATGTTTACTTAATTTTTTATATTCTACTAATCCCCACAATAAGAACTCCATCATAAAATAGCTATCTTCTGTACTAACTTCTGGTTGATATTCTTTAATCAGATTCTTGAGAGGAGTAACAGTATCTAGTTTTTCTTTATATTCTTTATCTGATATATCATCTAGTAATTCGAATCCGCTCTCTTCAAAAAACCAATTTATCAGATTCTGATATGGGCTTTCATAACCTTCTTTTTCTAGTTTTTCAATTTTCGGAAAGTATTCGGGAAATAAAGTCTTGATAGCATTAGAAATCAAAGAATGTGCTACAGAGGCAGCTCCCTCCTGCTCTCCTTCATATACCAATTCTACTTTACCTGTAATAGCAGGAATAACTCCTGTAAAATCACTTAATCGCAATAGGGTTTGATCATCATCAGATCTTAATGCTCGATATTCTGCCATACTTAATAAATTTTCATAGGCCGTAATACTCATTCTTGCACTTATACCGCTTTTATGATCAATAAACTCACTTTCTCTAGCCTGAAAACTAATTTGTTCTAACAAGTCCTTTGCCATATCTGGTACATAAACCAAATCAGCCTGTCTTGAATCTAATTTAGCTTCTTGCTGAGTAATCGTTTTTGCTATTTCTATAGTTTTGGGATAATGAGTAAGGATCTGTGAACCTATTCTATCTTTTAACGGTGTTACAATACTTCCGCGATTAGTATAATCCTCTGGATTTGCTGTAAACACAAATTGTATATCTAATGGTAATCGAAGCTTGAATCCTCTAATCTGGATATCGCCTTCCTGTAAGATATTAAATAATGCTACCTGGATACGAGCCTGTAAATCTGGTAATTCATTAATTACAAAAATACTTCGGTTTGCTCTTGGGATCATTCCAAAATGAATCACACGATCATCTGCATAACTTAATTTTAGGTTAGCTGCCTTAATTGGATCTACATCTCCTATTATATCAGCCACAGTAACATCTGGAGTTGCCAATTTTTCTGCAAAACGTTCTGATCGATGCAACCAACTAATGGGAGTATCATCACCTTTTTCTGCTATTAAATTAGTAGCATATCTCGAAATAGGATGAAACGGATCATCATTAATTTCTGAGCCTTCTACTACAGGAACCCATTCATCCAGCAAATTAATCATTTGCCGTGCTAAACGAGTTTTTGCCTGGCCACGTAATCCTAATAAATTAATATTATGCCTAGAAAGAATTGCTCTTTCTAATTCGGGAATCACCGTATTTTCATACCCATGAATTCCTGTAAAAGTATCTTCGTTATTACTAATTTTAGCTCTTAAATTATTCCTTAATTCATCTTTTATTGAAATACTCTTATATCCTGACTCTTTTAACTGGCCTAATGTTTTTATCGTTGAAATGTTCATTTTTCTTTTCGTTCTAACAATTTAATTTCTAAATCCGAATTCAATTTATCCTCGTATTCTCTTTTTTCTATTGGCTTCATAATCTTCAAAAATCATTTCACCTAGTCCATTAAGACCTGTATAAAATGCTTTCCCTTGATTCGCATGGGTAAACTCTCTTACAAACTGCATTAAATAAGGATCTTGTGCAATCATGAAAGTGGTTATAGGTATATGTAATTTTCTAGCCTGTTGAGCCATCATATAACATTTGCTTACTATATACCGGTCTAATCCGTTACTGTTTTTATAGTATTGCCCATCTGGCATTCTTAAACAACTTGGTTTACCATCGGTAATCATAAAAATCTGCTTGTTTGTATTACGTTTTCTTCGTAACATATCCATTGCCAGTTGTAAACCCGCTACAGTATTTGTATGATATGGTCCTACTTGTAAATATGGTAAATCTTTAATTGCAATAGGCCATGCATCATTACCAAAAACCAATATATCCAATGTATCTTTAGGGTATTTGGTAATGATAAGTTCTGCCAGTGCCATTGCAACTTTCTTGGCAGGAGTAATACGATCCTCTCCATACAAAATCATACTGTGGCTAATATCAATCATCAATACCGTACTCATTTGTGCTTTAAACTGGGTTTCTTCGACGACAAGATCATCTTCGGTTAAATTTAAATCACCGATTCCATGATTGATTTGCGCATTTTTAAGACTTTCTGTTATCGATATTTGTTCTAATGAATCTCCATATTGATAATTACGAAACTCCCCAGAATGTTCATCTCCTTTACCTATATAATTTGTTCTGTGATTACCTGCTCCACTTCGTTTTAGTTTTCCAAAAATTTGATCTAATGCTCTTTTTCGAATTGCTTGTTCGGTTTTGGCTGTAATAGACATTCCTCCTTTACCGTCTGGTTTTATCTCCTCTCGAATGTATCCTTTCTTTTTTAAATCCTCTACAAAATCGTCCAGCGTATAATTCTCATCAGTAAGTTGATATTCTCTATCCAGTTCTTTCATCCAGTCTAAAGCTTCATCCAAATCTCCTGAAGTATGGGTGATAACTTCCTGAAAAATATCAAAAAGCTTATCAAACGGAGACTGTTCTGGTGCCTCAAAAACTTTGAATGCAAAGCCTTTTCTAAATACTTTTTTTTCTTTTTTCATTAGATAAAGTTAGTGTAATTTATAAAAGATACTAACATATTACCTATCGAAGAACCGAGAATTAACATTTGTTTTTGAGAACTCTTATTAGAAAACAACTTCTTGTATTGTAACAAAGTACAAACAATTGTTATCTTTGAAAGGAAGGTAGTTGTTTTTAATAACATTCTGTATCATTAATTTGATCTCACAATTATATCATTCTCACTCATGAAAAAATCTATTATACTCACGTTACTTTTTCTTTTTACAATCTCTATTTCGGCACAGGATGATGTCGAAAAAGTAAAATCTACTGTTTCTAAAAATGAAATCGAAGGGCATATTTATTTTCTAGCTTCAGATGAACTAAAAGGTAGACAAACCGGAAGTCCTGAAAACAAAATTGCTGCGCAATATCTAGCAAATATGCTACGAGGGTATGGGGTAAAACCAATTCCTGAAACAACTAGTTATTTTCAAAATGTAGATCTACAGAAAACATCGGGAGCTACAAAAACCGAATTTAAAACAGGAGCTTTAGTTCTAAATAAAATAGCTACAGTAACACCAGGAAATGCTAATTATAAAGGAAAAGCTATTTTCTTAAATCACGGTCTTGAAGAAGATTATAATACTATTGATGTAAAAGGAAAATATGTAATTGCAATTATAGGAACCAAAGACGATAAAAATATCAGACCCGCCTTTTCTAAAGCAAAAGAAAAAATTGAGCTCGCCAAACAAAATGGAGCTATTGGTATTATAGAAGTTGCTAATTTTGATGATCCAACATGGATGAGATTAGAACATTATCTAAATGGAGAAAAGATGGTTATTGCAGATCAAAACAAAGATTCTGGCTCCTTTTCTCATACATGGATAAATGACCAAAATGAAGATATTAGTAAACTCTTTGTAACGAATAAGGAGATTGATATTGAATTTACTATTGAAGGAATTAAAAAAAGCGCCGTTACCTCACAAAATGTTGTTGGTTATGTAGAAGGTACTGATCCCAAACTTAAAAATGAATATATCATTTATTCTGCTCACTACGATCACGTAGGTATTGGTAAGGCTGTTGAAAATGATTCTATATACAATGGAGCTCGCGATAATGCTGTAGGTACAGTTACTGTACTTTCTGCGGCAGAAAACATTGCGAAATATCCAACCAAAAGATCAGCGCTTTTTATCCTTTTTACAGGAGAAGAAAAAGGGTTATTAGGAAGTAAGTGGTATGTAAATCATCCGGTAATTCCTTTACATCAAATGGTATATTGCTTTAATAGTGATAATGGAGGTTATAATGATACAACGTTGGCAACTATTATCGGTTTAAGTAGAACAACTGCACAAAAAGATATTGAAGACGCTGCTGCCCAATTTGGACTAAAAGCAATTGATGACCCTGCTCCCGAGCAAGGATTATTCGATCGGTCTGATAATGTGCACTTTGCCGCAAAGGGGATCCCTGCACCCACTTTTAGTATGGGATTCACTGCTTTTGATGAAGAAATCACAAAGTACTACCACCAGGTTACCGATAATCCTGACACTTTAGATTATAACTATTTACTTAAGTTTTTTCAGTCTTATGTTTTAGCATGCAGAAACATCGCTAATAATGCAACAACTCCTTTTTGGGTAGAAGGAGATAAATATTATGAAGCTGGTAAGAAACTGTATAAGAAATGAGAATAATATAATCTCCATATAAAAATCTCCCATATTTGATAATTTCACAATAAAAAGGAATAAAAAATTAGAATTTTAAGAGATATTATAATTATTTTAACATAATAATATCACAAAAAGGGGATTTAAGTATTAATTTTACAATACCCCTTTTTTAAGATATTGGTTAAAGCACTATAACAAATACATATGATAATATACGTAAACCCAATGTAATTACATATTATTCATTGATATAGTATGTAATTCAAAAAATCGTTAGATTATGAAAAATTACATACCCTTTCTATTCTTATTTTTTTCATTTTTAGTATTTCCAAATAGTAGTATTGAATCGTATTTATACGAAATTATTATTGATCAAAATCAAAACCCTCGTGATCGTAAACTTTCTACAGAAGAAGTTAAAGAAAGAGGACTTGATCTTTTGGCCAATCAAATTGTCGAAAATATTGATGAAATTGATTTGCGAAAAACAGCGAGATCTGCGATTTTCGAAACGTCTTATGGTTTTAGATGGAAAATGGTAAATTTACACACCGGTAAAATAATCATTGTAAAAGTTGATAAAAACTTTCATCTTATTTCTGCACGAAATAGTGACAAATCAAAGGTTATGATACCGTAACAACAAACGATTAAAAAATAAACTCTTTTTCTTTCTAACATTTCTTTTATTTAACTTATTGACACCACTTCGGGTTAGTACCTTATACCTTTGGAATAATATTTCTATGCTTTGAGATAAAGATTTAATTCTTTTATCTATACTTTTATCAATCATTTACTAAACCTATGATTTCTTAATAATGTCATCGCATGAATGTAAGTATTAAAAAAATAGGCGCTATATCTGGCCCTACAATTTTTTTTCTTGTATTATTATTTTTTCACCCTGATGGTTTAAGTAAAGAAGCCAATGCTATACTGGCTAGTACATTGTGGGTTGCTATATGGTGGATTACAGAAGCTATTCCCATTGCTGCCACTTCACTGTTGCCCATTGTTTTATTTCCGTTATCTGGTGGTTTGGATATCAAAACGACAACTGCTGCATTTGGCAATCATAATGTTTTCTTATATGCCGGTGGATTTATATTAGCTATCGGAATAGAGAGATGGAATTTGCACAAACGTATTGCATTAAGCATTATAAATGTTATTGGCACCAATGTTAAAACGATGATCCTTGGCTTTATGATTGCTACAGCATTTTTATCGATGTGGATTTCTAACACCGCAACATCTGTAATGATGTTACCCATTGGTATTGCCATAATCACTCAACTTACCGATAATCCAAATACTATTGAAGATGAAAATAAAATCTTCGGAAAAGCCCTAATGCTTGCTATTGCATATAGCGCATCTATTGGAGGCGTTGCCTCGCTTATCGGGACTCCTACTAATCTTATTCTAGCAGGAATTGTTAAAGAAATCTATGATTTTGAAATAACATTTACCAATTGGATTGTTATAGGGTTGCCCATTTCTGTAGTGATGTTATTTATCTGTTGGCGTTATTTGGTTCAAATAGCTTTTTCTTTTAAACAAAAAGAATTCCCAGGGGGTAAAAATGAAGTAAAAAGGCAATTAAAAGAATTAGGTAAGATATCTTTTGAAGAAAAACTAGTACTTGCAGTATTTATATTCACTGCTTTTGCCTGGATCACAAGGTCTTTTTTATTACAACCTATTTTTTCGGCTATAGATGATACCATTATTGCTATTACTGCAGCATTACTTCTTTTTCTTCTACCTAGTCGAGAAAAAGGGAAACCACTAATGAACTGGAAAACTGCAGTAAAATTGCCATGGGGTGTACTTTTACTTTTTGGTGGTGGTCTTGCTTTGGCTGCAGGTTTTAAAGAATCAGGGTTAGCAGTATGGATAGGTACGCAAATGACATTGCTGCAAGGAGTTTATTTGATTACTCTTTTAGCTTTTATTGTTACTGCTGTAAATTTCTTAACCGAAATTACATCAAATGTTGCCACTACGTCAATGTTATTGCCTGTTTTGGCATCGATGGCGCTATCACTTGATGTACATCCGTTTATTCTTATGGTAGGTGCTACAATTGCAGCATCATGTGCATTTATGCTTCCAGTAGCTACTCCACCTAACGCAGTGGTATTTGGTTCTGGTTATTTAACCATTCCTGATATGATGAAAAAAGGATTTTGGTTAAATATCATATCCATTATCCTGATTATAGTAATCACTTATTATCTACTTCCTTATTTCTGGAATTTTGATCCGTCATTTTTTCCACAGGAATTTAAATAAACATAATTACCGTCTATTGTACAAGCATCTTTTTTATAGTCTCATAGTCCTCCATATATTCCCAATATATAATTCTATCATACGCATATTTTATTAAAATAAACTTTTCGCTGATCGATAAAATTCTACTAACCGCTACTATTTTTTTTGAAGCTTCTTCTACTTCTACTTTCTCTGTAACTTCGCGATTTCTAGCATCAAAGCCATGAAGAATAGTATGATTCTTAAGTGTAAGTTCTATAAATTTCATTATAAATCCGTTTTCTAAAACTTTTCAAATCTACTTTATTTTACCTTAACATGCCTTTAAGACTTTAGCATATTCATTTTATTTACTTTAGGGTTTTCAAAATCAACCCTTTAGAACGTGTTAAAAATATTCTTCTTTTTCACAAGCTTTCTTTATTGTATTTCTGGTATTTCGCAAGAAAATATAACGCTTACCTATACAGGTAATATGGGTGTTCTTATATCTGATCATCAATCTTCTGTATTAATTGATGGTTTACACACAAAATATGGAGACGATTATCTATTTCCTTCGGAAAAAGTAGTACATAAAATCAATACCCAATTACAACCTAATATTATTTTATTTACCCACTATCATGGAGATCATTTTAGTGTTCCATTATCACGAGAATATTTAGTCTTAAACAAAAAAGCTGTTCTTTTTGGAGCAAATCAAATCACTAAGAATTTCTCTGAGTTTAAAGATCGAGTATATACAATTACTACAAAAGATTATACTAAAAAAACTATAGATATTGGTAAGATAAAAGTTACAGGGCTTAAAATAAATCATGCTGGCAAGAGGCACATCGAAGTAGAAAATGTAGGATATATTATTGAAATAAACAATAAGAAGTTCCTTCATGTTGGAGATACCAACTGGCTCGAAGAAATTGGTTTATTTGACCAGTTAAAATTGCTTAAAGAAAATATTGACATTGCGATTCTTCCTTATTGGATGCTTTTACAGGACGATGCTCTGATATTAATCAAAAAATACATCAATCCGAAAACGGTAATTGCTACCCATATTTCGCCAAAAATAAAAGAGAAAGAGCTTTTAGATTTAAAAAGCAGATATCCCGAGATACACTTTCTCACAACATTAGAACAACAAATACAATTATAATTAATTCACAGCCAAAAAATGAAAAAACAAATATTTTTACTGTTACTACTAAGTGTGATTACTACGTTATCTGCTCAGAAATTTACCATGGATCTTATTAAAGATAATACTCCGCGTAATATAGGTCCTGGAGGAATGAGTGGTCGTGTCACTTCTATAGATGTGGTAACTACTAATCCTGATATTATATATGCGGGAACTGCTTCTGGAGGACTCTGGAAATCTACTTCTGGAGGAATCAAATGGGTTCCCATTTTTAATAATGAAGCTACTGCTTCTATCGGGGCCGTTGCGATCCAGCAATCAAATCCATCAGTAATCTGGGTAGGTACAGGAGAAGGAAACCCTAGAAATAGTCTTAATGGTGGATATGGTATCTATAGATCTCTGGACGGTGGTAAAAACTGGAAACTTATGGGGTTAGAGAAAACCCGTCACATACATAAAGTGATCATTGACCCTACTAATCCCGATATTGTATATGTTGCAGCAATCGGATCTCCCTGGGGAGAACATCCAGAAAGAGGAGTTTTTAAAACTACCGACGGCGGTACTACCTGGACCAAAATCTTATTCAACAATAATAAAACCGGAGCTGCAGATCTAGTCATGGATCCTACAAATCCTAACAAATTGATAGTTGCCATGTGGGAACATAAACGTGACCCATGGTTTTTTAATTCAGGAGGAGAAGGTTCTGGCCTTTACATTACTCATGATGGAGGAAAAAACTGGGAAGAACGTACAGATAAAGATGGGCTTCCAAAAGGTAATTTAGGTAGAATAGGATTAGCAATAGCAGCTAATAAACCTAATATTGTCTATGCACTGGTTGAAGCCAAAAAGAATGCACTATACAAATCAACAGACGGAGGATTTAAGTGGAAAAAAATTAATGATAAAAACGATATCGGTGGTCGTCCTTTTTATTACTCTGATATATTTGTAGATCCACAAAATGAGAATCGAGTATATTCTATATTTACCTATGTAAATGTTTCTGAAGATGGTGGTAAAAACTTTACACAGTTAATGCCTGCTTATGGTGTTGATAATGGTGTACACCCCGATCATCATGCATGGTGGATCCATCCTAATGATGGGAGTTATATGATTGATGGTAATGATGGTGGATTAAATATTACCCGAGATGGAGGTAAATCCTGGCGTTTTATAGGAAATCTTCCTGTTGCACAATTTTATCATATTAATGTTGATAATGAATTTCCTTATAATGTATATGGTGGTATGCAAGATAATGGTAGTTGGAGAGGCCCTGCTTATGTATGGAAAGCACAAGGAATCAGAAACTCATACTGGCAGGAAATATCGTTTGGTGATGGGTTTGATGTTGTACCTGATAAAGATGATTCACGATATGGATGGTCGATGAGTCAACAAGGATATGTAAGCCGATATGATTGGATGACGGGTAACAACTATACTGTGCGCCCTACTCACCCAGATCCAAAAGTAAAATTGCGTTTTAACTGGAATGCTGCCATCAATATTGATCCATTTGATAATAATACAATCTATTTCGGAAGTCAGTTTGTACATAAAAGTACAGATAAAGGACTTACCTGGAAAGTGATATCTCCTGATCTGTCAACAAACAATCCCGAAAAGTTAAAACAAGCAGAGAGCGGTGGATTAACGATGGACGCTACAGGTGCAGAAAATCATTGTACCGTTTTGGTTGTTGAACCTTCGCCACTAGAGCAAAATATGCTTTGGGCAAGTACCGATGACGGTCGTGTACATATCACTCAAAACGGAGGAACAAATTGGACCGATGTGTCTAATAATATAAAAGAATTACCTAAGGGAAGCTGGATTGTGCAAATCAAAGCCTCAAACAAAAAGAAGGGAGAAGCACTTTTGGTAGCTAATGATTATAGAAGGTTTAACTATACTCCGTATGCATATAGAACTACGGATTACGGTAAAACATGGAAACGCATTGTTAATGGAGGTGACGTAAAAAGCTACGCCCTTAGTATCGTTGAAGATCCTATAGAAAAAAATCTATTATTTCTAGGTACCGATGATGGGTTGTACATCTCTCTTAATGCAGGGAATAGTTGGACAAAATGGACCAAAGGTTTTCCTACGGTATCGGTAAAAGATCTGGTTATTCAACCTAGAGAGCATGATCTGGTTATTGGCACTTTTGGTAGAGCTGCCTGGGTATTAGATGATATACGACCATTGAGAGCATTAGCAAAAAACAGTGCTATTCTAAATCAAAAACTACAGGTTTTCGAACCTCCAATAGCATATCAAACTGCATCTCAACAACCTGCAGGTAGTCGTTTTGGAGGAGATGCCTTATACAATGGTGAGAATCGCGACTATGGAGCTCTTATTTCATATTACATTAAAGTAGAAGAAAAGAAAAAAGAAGAACCAAGTAAAGAAAAAGATAAAATAGAAGGTGATGAAGATGAAGTTGATAGTGAGAAAGAAGAAGCCAAGGTGAAATGGGATTCTATTCATCTCAAAATTTATGATGGAGATCGTTTGATCAGGACCTTAAAAGAAAAAACTCCAGATTCTACAGGGTTTCATAAAACAAAATGGCTTATGAATGAAAAAGGTGTTGATCGACCTTCACGAAAAATCCAAAAACAAAATAGTGAACCTGGTGGTGTTAGTGTAAAGCCAGGTAAATATAAACTAATACTAGAATACGGAGATCAAAAATCTGAAACCATGATAACCGTTAAGCCTGATCCTAGGTTGCAAATATCTCAGAAAAATATCAATGAAATTTATGCCGCTTCAAAAAACATGGAAAAAATGAGGCAATCTGCTGCAGATGCTGTAAAACAGCTGGTAGAGAGTAAAGATATAGCATCAAAATACCAGAAAGAGCTTAAAAAATTAGATAAAAAGAAATATAAAGATCAGATTAAATTATCTAAAGATATTTCTAAAAAAATCGATAGTGTAATTGCTATCTATCTTGGTAAGGAAGATAAACGTCAAGGAATTACGCGTAATCCAGAAGTAACTGTGATGCAACGCATGGGTACGGCAGGATGGTATGTAGGTAGCCGCCAAAATGGATTAACTTCTACAGAAAACACCTTAATAAAACAAGCTAAAGATGCATTACAAGATGCACTGGTAAAGACCAACGATTTTTTTATAAACGATTGGAAACCTTATCGCGAAGCTATTGAGAAGTTAGATGCCTCTCCTTTTAAAGAGATTAAGAATTTTATTTTAGAATAATAACAGACAAATCAAATACTCATGAAAAAACTACTCACACTTAGTATGGGTTTGCTCCTCTTCTATTCTTGTAAGCAAGAAAAAAAAGAAGAAATAGCTCAGCCTATCAAAATCGACCAGTATTCCATAGAACAATTTATGGATAACGAAAACGCGTTTTCGAATGGATTTTCTGCAGATAAATCCAAAGTGCTTATAACCAGTAACCGCTCAGGGATTTATAATATGTATACTGTTGCTACCGATGGTGGCGAACTTATGCCTGTAACCAAATCTGATAGTGCTTCAGTTTTTGGGATATCTTATTTTCCTGAAGATGATAGAATTTTATTCAGAATGGATGGTAATGGTGATGAAATTCATAAAATATTTGTCAAAGACAGCTCTGGTATCAAACGCCTAACTCCAGAAAAAAATGTTAGAGCCACATTTATAGGATGGGCCAAAGATGGTAAAAGTTTCTTTTATGGTACGAACGAACGAGATCCAAAATATATGGATCATTATGAGATGGATATTGCTGATTTTACATCTAAGTTGATTTATCAAAATATCGATGGAATGGATTTTGGCGGAATGTCTGAAGATAGGAAATACATCTTATTAACACAGCCTTCAACAATGAATGATAATGATCTCTTTTTAATGAATACTAAAACAAAAGAGAAAGTCAAAATCAATGAAAATATAAGCGGTAATTCTCCTGAAGATTTTTCTCCAGATGGTAAATCATTCTATTATACTACAGATGATAATGCAGAATTTAGTTACCTAATGAAATATAACCTTGAAGATGGTAGTAAAGAAAAGGTTTTAGAAAAAAAATGGGATATTTCTGGTTTTTACTTCACCCGAGACGGAAAATACCAGGTAATGTTTACCAATGAAGATGCTAAGACGGTTATGGAGGTAAAAGAAGTTGCAACGGGGAATACTATTGATTTTCCTGCTATTGAAGATCAACAAATTAATAGTGCACAATTTTCAAGAGATGAATCTATGGCTTTACTTCGTGTCGGTGGGTCAAATACACCTACAAATTCATACTCTTATGATCTTGCTACCAAAAAATATCATAAGCTTACAGATGTTTTAAACAAGGATATTAATGCAGATCATTTGGTTACTTCAGAAGTAGTTCGTTTTAAATCTTTTGATGGATTAGACATTCCTGCAATATATTACAAACCAAAACAAGCTACTGTTGATCATAAAGTACCTGCATTGGTTTGGGTTCATGGTGGTCCCGGAGGACAATCCAGACAAGGATTTAGTTCTGTAATTCAATATCTGGTAAATCATGGATATGCTGTACTAGCTGTTAATAATAGAGGTAGTAGTGGTTATGGTAAGACTTTTTTCAAAATGGATGATCGAAATCACGGAGATAAAGATCTAAAAGATTGTGTTGCAGGAAAAGACTGGTTGGCAAAACAAGATATCGTAGACGCTGATAAAATAGGAATCATCGGTGGTTCTTATGGAGGGTATATGACCATGGCAGCACTTACCTATACTCCAGAAGAGTTTAAGGTTGGAGTAAATATTTTTGGAGTTACGAATTGGCTAAGAACATTAAAAAGTATTCCGCCATGGTGGGAGTCTTTTAAAGAAGCATTATATACAGAAATGGGAGATCCAAATACTGCTGATTCCGTTCGTTTACGACAAATTTCTCCTCTTTTTCATACTGAAAAAGTTACAAAACCATTGATTGTACTTCAGGGAGCTAAGGATCCCAGAGTTTTAAAAGTAGAATCTGATGAAATTGTAGAAGGTGTTAAGAAAAGTGGTGTTCCTGTAGAATATGTATTATTTGAGGATGAAGGTCATGGGTTTGTAAAAAAGGAAAACCAAATCGAAGCATATGGTAGAATTTTGAAGTTCTTAGACAAGTATTTAAAAAGTACAGGTACCGAAATGATTAATGATGGTAAAACTGAATCTACCAAGATTGATTCAGAGTCCTAAAAAAGAGTCCAAAACTTTATATAATAAAAGAAAAGGCTGCCTGTAAGGGCAGCCTTTATAATAGGGCCAATTTTTTATTATTATTCTAAAATTATTTTACAAAAATCTTTTGAGTAAGCGTTCTACTACTAGTAGTAACTTGCACAAAATAGATACCAGTAGATAACTTACTTATGTCTACTGTTTTTCTTACTACATTTCCTCCCGGAGGTGTTTTAAGGTCAATGATCTCCAATGTTCTTCCGTTTATATCCTTGATACTGATCTGAGAAGAAGCGGATTTCACATTATTAATTTCCAGGTTTAAAAGATTTTTTACTGGGTTAGGGAATGCTTTAAATTGTAATTCTCCTACTGATCCATTTTCTTTATAACCTGCAAATTTATCTCCACAAGATCCTAAGTTAGTCCACCCTGTAGCAGTTCTTTCATACAAAGATCCATTATAGGTTACTCGATCACCAGATTCATAGTTTGCAGAAACATCATAAGAAATACCATTGTCGCAAAGATTAGAGTTAGCTTCTGTTTTTGCTCCAATAACTACAGTATAATCCTCTACTTCTCCATACTGAAAAGATTCACAAGACGTAGGAATTCCATTGTATTTCATAGAAACTCTCATTCTTGTACTTCCATCTTTTGCTCCTGACACCACTGAAAAACTACCACTCACAGGTGTTGTTTTTGAAGCCGATTTACTCCAAACCAACTCTCCAGAGTCTTTAAAATCCCCATCTTGATTATAATCAATCCATACTGCATATGCTTCATTATATACAGTTCCTGTCCATGTTGGTGTGATAGTAATAGTATTTGATGTTCCTTTAGAAAGATTAGTACTTTCTGCAGTAAAATCACTATATCCCCCACTTCCTGCTACAGATGTTTTATTAATTGTTCCTAAAACAACTTTACTGATATATTCATCAGATGTGTTTTTTCCATTAGAAGCACAATAATTTGTTGGATCTGGATTACCATCGCATGCCTGTAAACAACTTGATCCTGCAATATAATTACGAATCACATTAGCGGGTTGTGAACCGAATCCTTTATTAAAGTTTACTCCAACAGTAGTTTTTGGGCAATAACTCATAATGGTTCCTCCTCCTGAAGGATTTCCTGGTAGCGAGCAACCTCCTTCTGTAAAACCAGCACAACCATCTATTGCTGTGTTGTTACCATTCCACACACATGCATGTGTATGTCGTGATCCTACATTATGCCCCATCTCATGAGATATTAAGAATACATCAAAAGAATAGGTAGGTATATTTTGATAACTACCTTTGATACCAGAAACTGCAGCTTTTCTTGATGAGTTACACAGCGTTCCGATTCCTCCGGCTAATCCTCCTCCATAACTATAATTCACCATATGAGCTAAATCTCCATTAAGACCATTACTGTTTTTATAGCTGATATAGCTGTTCAGATCATTATTACTAAACGGCTGATTAGAAGTCCAGGCTTTGGTACCCGATAATTTGATAGATATTTGATCATTTGCATATAGAGCAGCTACCTGATTAAACACCGCTTCGATATAATTAGAAGCCTGCTGGGCTCCTCCCTTATCGTTAACAATATCAGTACATATATCGAAGAATACTTTTACGCACTTTGCTGCTGCTTTACTTTGTGGGTTATCAGCCAATTCTTCAATAGTGTATCCTCCTTTTTCTATATCATCTTCTACCTGACAAGAAAAATCATACAAATGACTAATTTCCTTGTCTTTATATAGAATATGGCTCTTACTATTACTCACAGGTCCAACTACCATATTACCATCCTGACCATCGATACTAATAAAACCAGATACGTTATCTTCATAAAAACTTAGAGCTACCAGAGAGTTAGTCTGACCTTTTACCACACCTCGATAGTGTGCTACGTTATCACGAGAAAGTACCTTACCCGAAGGCATATCTATAGCCGAAAAATCATCGGTTCTAATGCTTACTTTAACAAGGTCTAGTGACATTGCTGATTTCTGACCCGGAATACTTAAGTTCATCGTATTTGGGAAATTACCTTGTAAAGATTTCATTTTACTCTGATCTAATGAAAGTAACACATAATCCTTAAGTTCTTTCGGAATTTGTAGATTACTTTTTTGATCAACTGTAGTAAAAAGTTGAGTAGTTTCAAAATTTGAACCTGAAGACTTTTGCTGGGCTACAAGTTCACTGGGTTTTTGTAATTGAGTTTGTGCAAAGCTCATTACCGTAAAAAAGGCAATGGCAATTGTTAATATACGTTTCATTTTTTAAGTTTTAAGATTTGAATCTTTACTTAGTTATGATTCTGGCCCCATAAACCTTCCTCAGTAAAATCCAAAAAGTTTGTGTATCAACAAGTTACAAATTCTACACATACCTAAAAAGGTTACGAAGCATTATTTACATATTGTATTAAAATATTATATTTTATCCCTTCTCTACATATGGTAAACCCTTTGTATAGTATATTTTTTTATAATGTATAGATTAAACCTCGCAAATCTTCGAGACCTATAAGGTCAAATTTAATACAGAAAATATTGTATGTTTATTTTCTATTGCACTAAATTTCTACAGAATTACTTATTAATTTTGAACAAAATTCAAAACATATTCTAAATCATGAACACAAAAAACTTCTTTCTCTTTTTAGTATTACTTTCTACAATTAAATTTTCTAATGCTCAGGATAATGGTGAAAACGAATTCGGAGCCTGGTATATGTATTTCGGGACAAATCGTGTAAGTGATAAACTTAGTATTCATTCTGAAGCGCAGTTTCGGTTTTATGAAGTTGCTTCGAGTTTTAATCAATTACTACTAAGAACAGGGTTAAATTACCATATTAGTGATAAAGCGATAGCCACTATGGGGTATGGTTTTATTAATACCGATGGTACATTTGAAGATACTCCTGGTGAAGAAAACACAAATGAGCATCGAATCTTTGAGCAGTTTATTTTGAAAAATACTGTAGGAAAATTTAAATTCGAGCATCGATACCGTCTCGAACAACGATTTATCAGTTCCCAAAATGATGATTTCACCGAGCATAGAGCACGATATCGTTTACAACTCACGTATCCTATTAATCAAAAATGGTTTCTAAATGCCTATGATGAAGTATTTATCAATCTACAAGAACCCATTTTTGGTCAAAACAGATTATACGGTGCTATAGGGTATCATGTGAAATCTAATTTTAGCATACAGCTGGGATATCTCAAAAATCATTTTACAGGAACTAACTTTGATCGACTACAGTTAGGAGTGATTTATAATACCGACTTTAGAAAAAAGGAAAAGAACTAATGAGTATTTTAAAAGATAACAATCCGGCATTATTACTAATAGATATTCAAAAAGGATTTGAAAACATAGCATATTGGGGTGGAGAACGTAACAATCCTGATGCCGAAACCAATATGGAAAAACTTCTGGCATTTTGGAGAGCACATCATCTCCCAGTGTTTCATATCAAACATTGTTCTACTACTCCTGCTTCTCCCTTGGCCAAAGGTAATGTAGGTAATGATTTTATGGATTTTAATACTCCGCTAGCACATGAACCCATTATCGAAAAAGATGTGAACAGTGCTTTTATAGGAACCAATCTTAAAGAGCAATTAGAACAAAAAAATATAGATACTCTGGTTATTATAGGATTAACCACAGATCATTGTGTATCTACCACTACCAGAATGGCTGGTAATTTTGGGTTTGAGACCTATTTGATAGAAGATGCTGTTGCCACTTTTAATAAGATCGGTACTAATGGTCAAGAGTATAGTGCTCAATTAATCCATGATACGGCGATAGCAAGCCTAAAAGATGAATTTGCTACAATTGTAGCTACAGAAACACTTCTTAATGCTTTGAGTTAAATCGTGAGTCCTGAAAATATTTAAAATAATAGTAAAAATAAATTATTCCAGGGTATTATTTTCGGTTACGGTATTTTCAATTTTACTTTGAGAATAACAAACCTTTTACAATATTAATAAGATCAAAAATTATTGGTAATAAATATTATATATAAAATCATCGCAGTTAAGCTATTGCTCAAAAGTTCCTATATCTCTTATTGTGCATAATTATTGTCATTCAACACCAGGAAACATGGAACAATTATTTTAACATTATTCTTTACTTTTTGTTTTATAAATAGGCTTTTTTTATACTGTAAAAACTTAAAGCTTCTAATACTTTATAAATGACTATTACAATTTTAGATTTTGTAGTTATCTCAAGTTCTGCATTAGGGTATTTTATTAGTATTAATCTTTTAACATCTCACTTATATAGGAATAAAGCTAATAAATACCTTTCAACATCATTATTCTTGATAAACAGCATTATGTTATTGGGGAGGTATGATCCTAATGGAGGTATTCTTGAATTTTTAAAAGATTTAATGTGGGAATTTTTGTTTCCTGTAACTTTATTTATCTATTTTTTAATACAACTAAACCACTCATATCTTAAAAAGAAATGGCGTAACTGGCTTTATTTGCCATTTTTCGCAACTTCAATTATAGATATATTTTTTGATTTAGATTTTGTTTTCAAAATGTATAGTCTTCCATTTTCAGAAAACAACTCTACCATTCAGTTTTTCTATATTACAGAGGAGATATCATCTTTTTTTTATAGTATCATATTGATAATCTGGAGTAGAAACCTTATTGAAAACTCTAGCTCTATCTCAAAGGAGAAAAAAAAATGGTTATTAAGGTTCAACCTATTTTTAATTTTTGCTCATGTCATTTGGTTTATGCAAGTGCTCGAAGATATTTATTTAGATTCAGAATATTCTCTTAATCTCTTATGGTTTCTGATTTCTATTTTATCATGGTGGATTTTGTATTATGGTATATTTAAACTTCAAATTGTAATTCAAAGAGATGAAATCCATGAACATTTAAAGTTAAATAACTTAAAAAAAACAGAATTAAAAGAAAAGAAAACAATAACCTCTACCTCTACAAAAGTGATGAATCAATTCTATAGCCTTATGGAAGATGAGGAATTATACAAAAATCCATTATTAAGCCGATTAGATTTAGCCAATCAATTAGGAATAAGTGAGAGTTACTTATCTCAAATTATAAATCAAGAAACCAAAAAAAGTATTATTCAACTTGTAAATGAATATAGGATTGAATCTGCAAAGAATCAATTAAGAGAGCCTGCGTTGTATAAATATTCTGTTGAAGCAATTGGTATAGAGTCTGGTTTCAAATCAAAAAGTGCATTTTATAATGTATTTAAAACCTTGGTAGGAACCTCTCCGGGAGAATATCGTAAACAATAGGAATGTCCTAATTTGTCTAAACTCTCCGTTTAAGGACTTCTATAAATCTAATCTTTTCTCTTTTCTGTCTTTCCAATTCTAAATTTGATGCTTCATTTTAAAAATTCATAAATATGAGACATAGTATTTCTAAAAGTGTTTTAATTCTGTTGCTTCCATTAATGACTTCTTTTTTTTTAAGTTGTTCAAGTGATGATGAATCGGTGGATAAAGTTGTTCAGGTTACTGATACCGAAACATTATCAAAAAGACTAGAACAAATTCTTGATGAATCTGATTTCCCCGGATTTACAGTAGGTATTGCCAAAAATGGAAATCCGAGTTTTCAACAAAGTTATGGGTACAAAGATATTTCAAGTAACTCCCTTTATGACAATCAAACCTTACAACCCATTGGTTCTATAAGTAAAACATTTATCGGAGTGGCTACGGTCAAAGCTATTGAACTTGGTCTTTTCACCTTAGAAACTCCCATTAATGATATTTTAGACCAACCAATTGTTAATCCCAAAAATAATACTGTGGATATTAAGGTAAAGCATTTGGTTTCCCATACATCAGGTCTGGTAGATACTGAAGAAGCCTATGTGACATCTTACTACATATTGCCAAATGAAAACGTGAACACTACAGGAGGACAGCTGTTAGTAAATGAAGGTATAATTCAACGTCAATCAAAAAGCTTGAAAGAATTTATTGAAGCTTATTATTATGAAAGTGGGGATTATTATAGTGCAGATAATTTTTCCAATAATGCTCCAGGGACAAATGAGCAGTATTCAAACATTGCAAGTTCGCTAATGGCATACTTGATTGAAAAGGCCTCATCCATATCCTATAGGGAATTTGTTCAAGAGAATATTTTCAAACCATTAAAAATGTTCAATACTACCTTTTCTTATCAAGAACCATTAAATCATTTTGCCACCCTGTATAGAGATGTCAATACTCCATTACCATTTTATGATTTGGAGTCATACCCTGACGGAAGTGTAAAAATATCCAATCAAGATATGATGAAATACATAATGAATATGATCAAAGGAAGACGAGGAGAATCCACCACTCTATTTAGTAAAGCATCATATGAATTACTATTTTCAGAAGTTATACCCTCTTCTTCTCATACTATATTTTGGGATTTAGAAAACAATGGTGATTTGGGTCATGATGGTGGCGACTACGGATTGACAACAGAACTTTCTTTTAATGGAAGCCATAATTCTGGTTTTTTTATTCTAACCAATTATGACACCAGTGATGATGCTCACGAGCGTTATTATGCTGAAACTGCAATTAAGATTAAAAAAGCTATTATCAGCTATATAAATCTTTAAAGTTGTAAAAAATTATTATTGAATTTGAAATCCCAATAACATGGATTTGTAATCCGTGAAATATAAGTAATATCAAAACAGTCACTTATAAGTGACTGTTTTTTTTGTTGTCGTAAATTATTAATAATTAAAGATCTTTGAGCAAAGCTACTTTTGCTCAAAACAGTAAAAGAGATATCGAATTCGTTTATTATACAAAATAAGATAAGGGATAATACTAAATTCTTACTTTTGAAAATAAGAACTATATCGTAAAGCGTGGAAAAAATTATATCTAGTATAAAAAGTATGTATGCTGTAAGTGATGCCTCTATAGCATCCTTAACAAGTAAGATGACAGAACTACATCTTCCTAAAAAACATATACTCATTAAAAGTGGAGTTGTAGACAAGAATTATTATTTCATAGAAAAAGGATTGACTCGTTCTTATTGTATTATTGATGGAGAAGAAGCTACTACCTGGTTTAGTAAAGAAGGGGAATTAGCATTTTCTATGCTAAGTTGTTATGAAAATAAACCTGGATTCGAATATGTAGACTTATTAGAAGATTCTATTATATATGCTATTCCTGTACATAAATTAAACTTATTATATGAAACTAATATTGAAATTGCAAATTGGTCCAGAATAGCACATCAAAAAGCTTTTCTTGATCTCGAATTACGTCATATTGCACTAGCTACACAATCTGCCAAAGAACGTTACGATACTTTTACTCAAGAGAAATCTGATTTGTTTAAACGTGTAAAATTAGGGTATATCGCTTCTTTTTTGGGAGTTACTCAAGTTACTTTAAGTAGATTAAGAGCAAAACAACATTTTTTAACATAGGTAAAAAATATTCTTCTCAAACAAAACTAATTTTGTACGGTCGTTATTTAATTTAAGAAAACATGCATATGACCGAAAAAGAAAAAATGCTGGCTGGTGAATCCTATGATACGAGAGATCCAGAATTAATCAAAATGTATCATAATGCCAGAAAATTAATGCAGGTATACAATGCTCTGGATTCTACAGATACTCAAGGTAAAAAACAAACATTATCGGATTTATTAGAACATATTGGAGATGGTGCATGGATCGAACCACCTTTTTTTTGCGATTATGGGGCGCATATTTCTATTGGAGAAAACACAGTTATAAATACCAATTGCATGTTTATCGATGATAATACAATAACCATTGGAAAAAACGGGCTAATTGCGCCTTTTGTTCAAATATATACGGCAAAACATCCTGTAAAAGCTTCTGATAGAATACAAAATTCTGGTAACGCCCCTTTTACTACATTAACGAGTCCTGTAAAAATTGGAGATAACGTATGGATAGGTGGAAACAGTGTTATATTACCAGGAGTTACCATCGGTAACAATGTTACTATAGGAGCAGGTTCTGTAGTAACCAAGGATATTCCTGATGATACATTAGCCTTCGGAAATCCATGTGCAATAATAAAAACTATATAAAATGAACTTTTTACAATCTATACCAGAATCAATATTTGAAATTATCGGTTTTTCTATTGGCTTTTTTGTTTGCATCATAACTGCTATTCAAATCATTAAAGAATATAAATCAAAACAATCTAGTAGTCTTTCACCCGGTTATGTTATGGGTTGGCTATTTGTGTATTCATTTTGGGCCCTCTATGGACTTCGATTTGAAGCAATCGCTTTATGGACAACCAATAGTCTCGCATTATTCTTACAAATCGGTTTGTGTATAATAGTGTTTAAAAAGAATAAAAAAAATCAACATGTCTAAAATAAAAATCGGAATCATAGGGTACGGCAATTGGGTTAAAGATGCGTATATCCCTGCCCTAACATATGATGGAAGAGCAGATATTGTTGCCATTTCTGCAAAAAGTGATGCTACAATTACGGCGATCAAATCGCAATTTGGAAATACAGTTGATGTATACAGCAATTACGAAGACCTATTAAATTCTCCCTCGATAGATGCTGTAATGATTGCTGTTCCTGATGCATTACATGGCAAAATTGTATTGGCAGCATTAGATTCTGACAAAGCTGTTTTTTACGAACCCCCTATTGGGCATACCAGAGCTTTGATTCCTAAAGTATTAGACAAGTTAGTAAATGCTCCACAAATTACACATGCTGATTTAGAATTAGGGCTTATTCCTGTCATATCAGAAGCAGCTAAGCTCATAAAAAATGGAGCTATCGGAAAACCACAAAATGTAGGCATTGATTTAAGATCCAATTGGGGACCAGAACCGGATCAGGATACGACAAATATCAATCGCCTATCAACCTGGTACGTTCATGTTTTAAACATTTTACTTAATGCTACACCAAACCGTGTTCTTATTCTAGACGGCTACGGAACCAGTGGGAGAAGACAAAGTAGAAGTATCGGTTTATTTGATTATAATGGTATTTGGGGGGAACTAAAAGTTAATATAGATAGTGTAGATAAACTGGTAATTACAGTAGAGATTATTGGTAGTAAGGGAGAGATCCAAATAGATATTTTAACAGGCGAATTGAAACTAAGAACTAAAGAAAAATCTTTAACAGAACATTTCCCTGCATTGCAGCCCTATGCAGACTGGCCTGGAATGCGAGAATCAATAACTCATTTTTTAAATGCTGTAGAAAGTGGAAATTCAAGTTTTGCAAATGCCCATCTGGTTGCAGAATTACAAGCTATAGGTATGGCTTCTGAAGAGTCTAAAGATACAGGGAATTGGGCCATTGTAAAGAACCTGTTAAGGTAGGTTCAAATTATTAGTACTTAAAATGTTATTTTAAAGTAAAAAGTTCGACCTTTAATACAAACTATCATTTATATGAGTCTTTCTAAAGTAACTTTTATCAATGCTGAAGGTCAATCACTATCTGGGCGTTTAGAGCTTCCTGCCGATCAGCATCCACATAATTTTGCATTATTTGCACATTGCTTTACTTGTAATAAGAATCTGGGAGCAGTACGAAATATAAGTAGAGGACTTACTTCTCAAGGATTTGGAGTATTGAGATTTGATTTTACCGGGCTTGGTGAAAGCGAAGGTGATTTTGAAGACACCAACTTTTCTGGTAATGTCGAAGATCTTGTAGCCGCAGCAGGTTTTTTAGCAAAAGAGTATAAAGCTCCTTCCCTACTTATTGGGCATTCTCTTGGTGGTGCTGCTTCAATATTTGCAGCAGCAAAAATTGATACTATTAAAGCAATTGCTACTATTGGAGCTCCTTCTAACCCAAAGCATGTTGCACATTTACTAAAAAGCGGTTTAGAAGAAATTCAAATAAATGGAAAAGCCACAATCAATCTAAGTGGGAGGGATTTTACGATAAAAAAACAGTTTTTGGATGATTTAGAAACCAAATCACTTCCTGAAGTTGCAAAAAACTTAAATAAAGCACTTTTGGTAATGCATTCTCCTCAGGACACTACTGTGCCTATAAAAAATGCTGAAGAGATTTATCTTGCAGCTAAGCATCCTAAAAGCTTTATAACGTTAGATGGTGCAGATCACTTACTGATGCGGAAAGAAGATTCTATGTATGCAGGAAATGTTATTGCAGAATGGTCTTCTCGATATATTGAGATTCCTGAAGAACCAAAACTTAAAAGTCAACACCATGTAGTTGCCAGTTTAGGAAATGCTGAAGGGTATACAACACAAATGAAAGTTGGAAATCATTATTTGATTGCTGATGAACCAGAAAGCGTAGGAGGTCATGATTTTGGGCCATCACCCTATGAGTATGTATCAGCTGGGTTATCTGCCTGTACAGCTATGACTATAAAAATGTATGTCGCCAGAAAAGGGTGGGATTTACAGCATGTAGAAGTACATACCAGCTATAGCAAATCTCATATGGTAGATTGCGAAAACTGTGAAGATCCCACAGCAAAAATCGATACGTTCGAAAGAGAAATCAAAATCGAAGGAAATCTTGATGAAAAACAAATTACCAGAATCTTACAGATTGCAGATAAATGTCCGGTTCATAAGACATTGCATAGCGAAACACAGGTAATTACTACTTTAGTTTAAAGACTAATATCATCAAATACATCTATAAAACAAAAAAGACCGTTCTTTCGAACGGTCTTTAGTAGTACTCTACAAATCAGTTATTCAATAATAAAACGTTTGATTGTATCTTTTTCTTTCCTTTCAGAATTTTGGATTCTAAGCATATACATACCTGCCTCCAAACGATCAAGATTAATTAAACCATTATTATTAAGCTTTCCTTGTCCAACCACTTGTCCTATAACATTTATGATCGAATACGATGTATTTGATATTTTGTTACCTGGAATCGATACCTGAAGTAATTTTCCTTTAGGTAATGGATTTGGTGAAATTTTAAATTCGGTTCCATTTGTAGTTTCAGTCATTAAGCTACTTCCTCCATCAAAAGATTGCGTATCAAGACTTGTTCCTACAACTACTGTATAATCTTCTACTTCTCCATAATCAAAACTTCCGCATGAGCTAGGGACAGTATTATATCTCATAGACACTCGCATTCTAGTGGCTCCACTAGAAGCTCCTGCAGGAACAGTAAAGCTTCCTGAAACTGGAGAAGTTTTTGTAGCAGATTGCGTAAATACTTGCTCTCCTGCATCTGTAAAGTCTCCATCCTGATTATAATCAATCCATACAGAATATCCTTCATCATAGGTAGTGTTTGGCCAACCGGGAGTAATAGTTATGGTATTATTAGCTCCTAGATTAGTAGAAAGACTTGTATGATCTCCATACCCATTAGCAGATGCATTTGTAGCATTATCTATGGTTCCTAACTTTACATTTTTAATATACTCATAAGTAGAAGAGTTACCATTAGAAGCACAATATGTAGCTGGAGGATTAGGATCTGTACCAGATGCTTTTATGCTCACATTATCGATAGCAATATCACTTTGCCATCCACTAGAACCACTACCTGTTACCGCACTAAATCGTAATTGCACGCTTGCTTTTCCTGCATAAGCAGCTAAATCTACGTTTGCTACGTTCCAATTGCTCCCTTGTGCTCCATTTTTACTAAATACACTTGTCCAGTTTCCTGTATTATCTATTCTAGCTTCTACAGTTAAAGAGTTTATAGCACTACCTTCCATATGATACTGGAAAGTTAGTGAAGGTGTATTTAAACTGCTAAAGTTTAAACAAGGAGAGTTTAATATCGCTTTTTTGTTAGGAAATCCAGTTCCGTTTCCAGAAGCTTCTACATATAAATAATATGTACCATCTGCCGCACTACTAGGTCCTGTACCATTAGAAGGAGTAGTTCCTGATTTTCTAGTCCAGTCTAAATCATCTCCTGATGTTGCCTGTGCCCATTGTCCTAAATTAGTTTCAAAACTTTCTGAGAATGGGAATGAAGCTACATCACCAGAACAATTACCTGTTCCCGGATCAGTTCCATCACATGGATTTACAAAAGAAACGGTTTGATCATTTTTACCATTGCTACCTCCGTTATTATTTTCATTAGCATCTTTTCCTACTCCGCGCCCTGCAAAAGCTTTCCAGATTAAACACTTATACTTTTCATTATATAAATCTTTATCTGCCTGAAGAATTCCGTCTCTACCAGACACAAATCCTGGATTATTTGCTGTATTCTTCAGTCCTTCTACAACAAGTTTAATTGCAATATTATTTCCGCCAGTACCATTATAAATATCAGCATCAAAACCTTCTTGATCTATTAATGCCCAAGTCATATCCCAAAGAATAGTTGCAAAAACATATCCTACTCCGTGTGGTACTGAAATATTACTATTTGTAATAGTTGCATAATCAGAATTATTAATAGACTTGTCTGTAGAATATCTTGTAGGTCTAATTCCTGCACCATCAACAGGCTGTCCATACACATAAGTTCCCATACCTCTTCCGGCTGTTCCTACATCTCCTGCTTTCATTGTTAACATAAGCGCAAACCAGTCAGACCAACCTTCTCCCATCTGTTCTGATCCTCCTAAAACATTAGAAGACGGTCCTCCAACTAATCGAGTAGAAATACCATGACCATATTCATGAATAATTATTCCATTATCAAAATCTCCATCTCTTCCAGGGTTGGTTTTATCAAAAAGATACATCTGCATTCTTGGGTTTCTCCCATCCCCAGGAGTAGCAAAGTTGGCATTATTAATTCCGCCACCATCTTGAGCATCTGCATTTACAGAATCGCTTCCTGATCCTCCTTTACCATAATTGTTTTCCTGAAAATTCCCACTAGCTTCATTAAAACCATATTGATAGAACACATCATGTATGATATTGTTCCAGTAAAATAAATTAGTTATAGCCGCATCTTTGTAACTACTAGGAGCTTGATTAAGATTTAAAGGGAAATTAAAATCAAGGCTTGATCCACCATCAGGAGAAGCACCTGTACCATTATCCCCATTACTGTCATCCTGTGCCCATACATTATTACCTCTTGTGATAGTGTATTCTGCTCCATTACTTCCGTTGGTATCATGCCAACCATAAGGAGATGCTGTAGTGTTTGCAGGATTGGTTACTACAGAACGACTACCATGTGTTGGGCTCTCTATTGGCATAGCAAGTACATTATAAGAATCTGGGGCCAAAGCTGTTGTTGGTGCCTCTGATACTGTTACTAATGGCTTGGCATCAAAAAGTACAGATTCATGATTATGTGACTCATGATCAGTATTTTTAAAAGTACATTTTACTACCCAATTATCTTCATAAATAATTTTACTTGTAGCTGCATCAACATAACTATTCCACCAGTTGTGTCCATTTTTCTCATATAAATTTACATTCCAACAAAGTATTAGTTGATCGTTATGTAATTTATAAACTTGTCGAACTTTAATCGGTTCATTATCCTGTGTAATTCCAGAATCCATAAATATAGAAACATCATTTCCGCTAGATTTACTCGTTGTCTTAGATAATCTTTTGGCAGAAGGCAAGTTATGAGCTCGTATCACCGCATTTATTGCCGAAACTTCTGTAGTAGATGCCTTAGCAGAAATTGCTTTTGATTTAACTCCTTTGATGAACTGATCAATTTCATAAGTGATCTTACTATTATTAACCGTTAGTTTATAAGTTCCATCTACAATAGGTATCCCATTATAAAGCTGATTGACATATACGTGTGTTATACCAGCTTTTAATGAAGGAACCTCATCTGTTATTTTCCATTCTGAAAAATCGTTAATGGAAGCTTTTGAAGTAGTACTTTTGGCAATATTACCAAAGTGATTTCGAACAAGTGTGTTCGAATTTTGTGCAAGAATTGTTTGCCCTATTAAAAATAATAGAATGACAAACGAGTAACCTCGTTTCATAAAATAAAATTTTGAGTTTGTGTTCTGCAAAATTAAAGAAAATTAAGTATTCTTTAAAAAGAATAAAAATAATTCATTAAATTATCAAAATTTAACAATTATATTGAAATATACTTAATTTTACTATAGTGCTATTTTTCTAGTCATAATATTTTGCTCAACTATTATGAACACTAGTCATATGATTAAAATAATTTTTGCCTAATATTTTACTTCGAAAAAGAGAAGAATATGAATCCCTTTTTAACATTACGGAAAAAGTGTCGAATTTAATATCGATTTTTTTTAACTAACGTTAGTTATTTTATAAAAAACAAAGATTTTGATTAACAATACTTTACAAAACCTAAACAAAATATTCTTAAAGAATGTGGTATCAATTTTTATAAAACCATAAGATTTCCTATTCATTTTTTTGCCATAAACTAAAACTGCATTATATTACGTTAGCAAAGGAGATACAAATCATAGAACTATGAAAACGTTAAAATTAGTAGTGTTAACTTTCTTATCTATCGCCATATTTGGTTGTAAAGGAGAAAAGAAAAAAGAAAATGTCGAAACTACTACAAGTCAAGAAAAAGAAGAAGAGGAGAACACAAAGACTATTGAATTCGCTCTAGAGCCTAAAAGTGATAGTAAGGTTTCTGGTAAAGTTATTTTTATCGAATCTGAAGGTATGGTAAACATGATAGCAGAGTTAACAGGGCTTGATGAGGGAAAGCATGCCATCCATATTCACGAAAAGGCAGATTGTACATCAGCAGATGGTAAATCTACAGGAGGGCATTGGAACCCAACAATGGAGCCACATGGAAAATGGGGAGCTAAAGAAGGGTATCACAAAGGTGACATAGGGAACTTTAAAGCTGATGCAAGTGGTAATGGTAATATCACTTTTGCCACTAACGAATGGTGCATTGGTTGTGATGATAATAAAAAGAATATTGTAGGTAAAGCAATTATTGTACATCAAGGTGTAGATGATTTCACTTCTCAACCTTCTGGTGCTGCGGGTAGTAGAGTGAGTTGTGGTGGTATCATTCAATAAATCTATATACAACAAAAAGAGGCTGTTTTCATAACAGCCTCTTTTTGTTTTTTACAGAATGATGATTCATAATCTTTTCCTGTTAATATTCTTATTTCTCAACTATCGTTCTAAATGTTAGGTTAATTCTCGGAGTGTTTATCATTTTTGTAGGAGGTAAACGATGTAGCCAATTAGTTTGTGTTGTATCTTTCATTATCAACAAACTACCATTTTCTAAAATCAATGCTCTCTTATCTTTTGTTATTTTATGTTTAAACGCAAATTTTCGTTCTGCTCCAAAGCTCAATGATGCGATTGCTCCATTTTTTTTAAGATCTTTTTCTGCATCACTATGCCAAGCGATTCCTTCGTTACCATCATGGTATAAATTAAGTAAACAAGAATTGAATGTTTCGCCTGTTTTTTGTTCAATAAGTTCTTTTAATTCTAACAATTCTGATATCCAGGGCAATGCCAATTTTGTAGTATTTGAATATGTATATTCAAATGATTTTTCTGCATACCAGGCTACTTTACGTTTGGTTACAATTCGCTTACCAAAAATGATAGCCTCATCATTTTTCCATTCTATATTTTCTAGTAAACGATTAAAATAATGATTGGCTTGCTGTGATGACATCAATTTTCCATAATAATTTACGATACCATCATGGGGCAATATATTTTCCTTATGATCTACGATATGGCTAAACAAATCCATTTTTCCATTTTTTATATTCACTTTTCATACAATGTCCACAAGGCCTGTATCCTTGGTCTTTTGCTTCATTTTCTGACAAAAAAAATATTCGATTTTCTCTCTTCATTCTCTTTCCAGAGCGGCATTTCAAAATTCCATAAATTTTGAGTTTTCGGTTACCTCCAAAACAAATTTCTTTTTTCCTGATTTTTTTTCTTAAGCTCCTACCCCCTATTTCCTTATGTCGTATCATTTCCTAGCTAAGAGTTATTCATATTTTCTTTTGAATTTATAAAACTCTGATAATTATCGGATTCTCAAAACCCATTTCTTGCGCTCCTATTGATGTCAATATACATGTTTTATGGTAATCCTATAGACCTTTGTTTTAATATCTTTTGATATCACTTATATGACTTATTTTATGGCTGCTATAGCATATTAGAAGTTTCATTTTTATTAAAATATTTTAATAACTTTTCAAAATAGCATTTCATCAAAATAAAATTAACTTTGCAACAAATCATTAATCAATGAATCCTTCAACTTCGGGTTGGATAGAAAAATTTTTGCGAGATCTAGATGGCGATCCCAATTTGCCTCAATGGTCATTTGATGAACTATATCTTGATTTAAGACGAGTAGGTTTTATCTATGGTACTTCTATAGATACTATTATAGTTAATGATTCGGATATTGTTTATTCTGAAGAAGAAAAGACAAAGATCAATTTGTTCGCTGCACTAGTCATTACCTATTATGATACTATAGAAAATGCTGATAAAAATGATTGCGTTGATGCACTTATACAGTTCTATAATTTTTTAGACACCAAAAAATCTATTTTTTCATTAGGTAACATACTTCCTGGAAATAAAAATGAAAAGTTAGAAAAAATTATACATGCTCGCATACAAACAAATGAATCTGTTTTTAAGAAAAACTTCAGTCATCTATTAACCAATGCATTATTATTTATCGATGTGTTGGCTTTTGAGTATTTTCTTATACATGATAAGAATCCTTTTGAATATGCCGCCAAATTGGAGGAAACTCTAATAAATACTGTTTTTCTTGCTTTAAACTCTAAAAAGGAGCAGGATGAATATGACATGCTTTTAGTTAAGTTATTCTCATCATCTGTGCGATACACTAATATTTCTACAGAAGAAGAGGCTAGTTTTGATTATATAGAATTAGATCCTTATACAGACGAAATTGAAAAAAAATACATTCTGGATCTTACCAGTCTGGCTGTTTGGAATGATAAAGAAGTAGATAAAGAAGAACAGAGTTTTATGTTAGCCCTGGGTACAGAGCTTGAACTATCTAATGAATTAATAGTAGAATCAATTGATTTAGTTCAATCCTTTATTAATCAACATAAAGAAGATATTTCGTTTTTTAACTATTCGAATCCTGCATTACATTTTTACCAACAAACCTCTCGAACAGTTAGTGTATTAATATTAAGAAATAAAAAAAGGTTAATTAAAGAAATCTCTGAAAGTAAAGACTTAATGATTTTATTAGGGCAATCCACTATGCGGGATTTATCTAAGGAAGAAAAACAACAAGTAAAAAAACAATTGCTAGATATTTGTAAAACGATACCTTCGCTGGCTATTTTTATTCTTCCTGGCGGAAGTCTACTATTACCATTACTGGTTAAGTTTATTCCGCAATTATTACCCTCTGCATTTAATGAGAATAAATAATTATATCTCAAGTTTTTCAAGTTCTTTATAATTCCTCTTCAATCTACGAGTAAAAATCCCATATATGATTCTGTAGAATAATAAAATCATCCCTATAAAAAATAAGGTAACAAACAAGGTAACTCCGACAATTAACCATATAGGTGGTTGGTTTTCTATAGGCTGGTTCTGAAATTCTTCGGTAAACAAAAGAATATAACTCATTGAAGCAACCATCGCAAATGCAAAAAAACTAATATTTACTCCAATATATTGTTTTACGGTTCTTCGAGTTTTAAGAATATTTTCCATCAATACCTTAGCTGAATCGGTAGCTTCTATTTTTTTATAATTCAAATAAAAACGTGTAATAAAGTATAATAAGATAGCATAAGAAATAATTGACGCTATTAAAGAGAATGATCCCATATCTACCTTTTCAGCCTTCGCATACATTCCATTTAGTCTAAATATAACATCTAGAGAAGCCCATAATAGAAATTCTAAAACGCTAATGATAAAAATCCATCTTACAATAGAAGACGATTTTTTTAAAATCATCTGATATATTTCTTTATATGATAACTTGGGAAGCACATCTTCTTGCTTCTTCCAGTCTTTCTTTAATAGTTCTAATTCATCCATGGGCTAAGGATTTAATATTTTTTTCAACTTCGTTTTTACTCTATTCATCTTCACTCGGGCATTTACTTCACTAATCCCCATCGTATTAGCTATTTCTTTATATGATTTATCTTCAAGATATAAGAAAACCAGAGCTTTTTCAATATCATTTAATTGTTTTACTGCTGCATACATTAATTTAAGTTGTTGCTCCACCTCATCGTCATATTCTTCAGCTTTTATTTTAAAATTCATGGTATCAAGATCAGCAGTCTTAATACTTCTTTTGGATCTTCTGTATAACGTAATTGCAGTATTTAATGCTACTCTATACATCCAGGTGCTAAACTTTGCATCTCCTCTAAACTTGGGATACGCTTTCCAAAGCTGAATCGTTATTTCCTGAAACAAATCATTATGTGAATCAGAGTCACTGGTGTATATCCTACAGACCTTGTGCACAATATTTTGATTTTGCTCAAGATTGGTTACAAAACTATGTTCTAATTCTTTATTCACTTTGATCGGTTACTTCTTATATGTAGTCAAGAAAACGTTTATGTTACAAATAAAAATAAAAGTATGATAATTTTAGTCATAAATCCAAGTATTCTGTAGGGTATATAATTTTATCACTTTATCTTTGTAGAACAACATATATCTTATGAATATTCCACATACCAATTTACCCAGATTAGTCGTAATTGGCGGGGGTTTTGCCGGAGTTGCATTAGCGAGAAAAATGGTTAAAGAAGATGTTCAACTGATCCTATTAGACCGACATAATTACCACACTTTTCAACCACTTCTTTATCAAGTATCTACATCATCATTAGAGCCGGATTCTATAGCATATCCACTTCGTAAGATTGTTAAGAGAGGTAAAAATACTTTTTTTAGGATGGCAGAAGTAACTGCCATAGATCCAGATATTCAGAACATACATACCAATATCGGTAGCATCTCATATGACTACCTTGTTATTGCTACAGGTGCACGAACCAATTTCTTTGGTAATACTACTATAGAAAATAATGCGATGCGAATGAAAAATTTACCGCAAGCACTAAATCTACGTAGTTTAATGCTCGAAAACCTGGAGCAAGCAGTGATTACTACAGATCCAGAAGAAAGGAAAGAACTTCTGCGTTTTGTCCTTGCAGGTGCTGGACCAACAGGAGTTGAACTAGCAGGAGGAATTGCAGAATTAAAATTAAATGTACTCCCCAGAGATTATCCAGATATGAATTTTGATGATATGGAAATTCATCTGATAGAAGGTGCACCTCGTGTGCTCCCTCCCATGAGTGAACATGCATCAGAAAAAGCTGCAAAATTCTTGAAAAAATTAGGAGTACATATTCATACCAATACCCAGGTACAACATTATGAAAATAATATTGTAAGTACTAATACGGATTTATCCCTTAGAACCGCCACCTTTATATGGTCTGCTGGTGTAACAGGGGCGCCCGTATCAGGAATACAATCAGAATCTCTAATCCCAAGAGCTAATCGTTATAAAGTAAACGAATTTAATCAGGTCGATGGGTACGAAAATATTTTTGCTATAGGCGATATTTCTGTAATGGAAACTAAAAAATATCCCAAGGGACATCCAATGGTAGCACAACCGGCAATACAACAAGGAAGTCATCTTGCCAAAAACTTAAAACGCTACCTTAGAGGTAAAGATATGATCCCTTTTAAATATTTTGACAAAGGGTCTATGGCTACGATTGGTCGCAATAAAGCCGTAGTTGATATCGGAAAATTTAAATTCGGAGGCTTCTTTGCCTGGTTTATATGGATGTTTATTCATCTATGGTTCCTGGTAGGTTTTAGAAATCGATTTGTAACTTTCTTCAACTGGGTATACAATTACATAAATTATGATAAAGCAGCAAGATTAATAGTAAGGCCGTTTAAGAATAAAGAAGATACTATAGAACGAGTGTAACCTGAGATAAAAACTCTTTTTTTATGCATTTTGATTCAAATTCTAAGTTTTTATATTCTTTTCATTGATAAATAGTATTTTCTACAGATAACTCCCTCTCTCTTTTGGTTTCGAACTCATAAGTAATCATCACTTTATATCCCGTGCCAATATTAAGGCCTATGTGGTATTATTAAATAGTACTTAAGAATACATTTTGAATCCTACTACAACTAGTATAACGTTTTGGTAAATGAGATAGATTTATATCTTCTGGTTTTTCTATACTCTTGTACAACTTCACACAATCAACAGATAGCAAATCAACTAGTAGTACATTTCTTACTTTTACCTGAACAGGAAAAATTATTCTTCTTTATATACAAGGAAACCATAACATAAATACTTTTTAAAAAAAGAGTTATATTAAATAAACCTTACGTAGTATCTTATAAATGATAATATTAACTTTTATTTTTTACGATATTACCATAACACAAATTCTTAAAACCTAACAATTATGAAAACTAAAATTTTAGCAATCCTATTTGGATTACTCACAATGCATTTATCTTATGGCCAAAATCCATTTTCGAAGACTGGCATAAAAAAAGGAAGTATTCGAGTAAAATTCGACAAAAACCAACAAAACACCCTTGAAAAGCACGCCAAATCAATAATGCAAATACGTGCAGATAATCCCAAGTTTGATGGTGTCATTCCTACAGGTATCACTCGCTTTGATGCCATATGTAAAAAATCTGGAGCTATTAAGATGAAGCGGGTCTTCCGTCATGGGGGGAAACATGAAGCCAAACATCAAGAATATGGCTTACATCTATGGTATGAAGTAGAATTTAATACTAATATTGATTTAAAGGTCTTAATGCAGAAATTCTCTGCGCTATCTGAGATTAGTACTACTTCGTATATCCGTAGAGCTTCTCTATTAGATAAACCTAATGTAAACAAAAAAGAGATTAACAATAAAACGTTTACTCCAAATGATCCCAAATATAGTGATCAGTGGCATTATAATAATACGGGGCAAAATGGGGGTACTCCAGGAGCAGATATAAACCTACCAGATGCATGGGACTTAGTAACAGGTAACTCAAATGTAGTTGTTGCAATCACTGACCTAGGAATTGATTACAATCATGAAGATCTAAAAAATAATATGTGGACCAATGATGATGAAATTCCTGGTAACAATATTGATGATGATAATAATGGCTATGTAGATGATTATTATGGGTATAATTTCAATCAGGACAAGGGTGAGATCTCTCCTGGTGAACACGGTACTCATGTAGCTGGTACTGTTGCAGCAGAAACCAATAATGGCATAGGTGTGTCTGGTATAGCTGGAGGCACTGGAAAAGGAGATGGTGTAAGACTAATGTCATGCCAGATATTAGTATCAAATTCAGGAGAAGTTGATGCAGATGCATTTATATATGCTGCAGATAATGGAGCTGTTATTTCCCAGAATAGTTGGGGTTTTAATTCTTCTAATTTTCCTGCAGAATTTAAAGATGCAATTGATTATTTTACTGATAAAGCTGGAGGTAATGGTACGGCTATGCAAGGTGGACTGGTTATCTTTGCTTCGGGTAATGATAATAAAGATGGGGATTATTACCCTGGTAAGTACGAGCGTTGTATGGCAGTTTCTGCACTTGATAAAGACAACAAGAAAGCTTCTTATTCTAATTTTGGTAGCTGGGTAGATCTTTCTGCTCCTGGTTCAGATGTATTAAGTACTATGCTTAATAATAAATATGGAACCATGTCAGGTACTTCAATGGCTTGTCCTCATGTTTCGGGAGTAGCTGCCCTAGTACTATCTCGAGCTTATGGTATACTTACCAATGAAGAACTAAGAGAATTATTAACACTGGCAACTGATCCATTAGATGAATCTGGTTTAGGTACAGGAGCTATAAACGCTCTAAAAGCGGTTTCAACAGCCTCAAATGAACCGCCCCCAGCACCACAAAATTTAAAGACCTCAGTGGTAGAACCAGCAAGAATCACATTGGTTTGGGACAAAGTAAATACAGCTGTATATTACAATCTACAAATAAGAAAAATAAATGGGAACTGGATAACTTATGAAAAGCTATTAAGTAATACGATAACTGTAAAAACAGATGCGACTACTCAATATGAGATACGTATAAAAGCCGAAAATTTTGCTGGAGAGAGTGAATATACTACCCCTATCAAGGCTACTACTCCAGATTGGCCAGCTTTGTCAAGTACACCAAAAAATATCACAGCACCTGTCTTACGTTTTAACTTCATCAAATTTACTTGGGATCATGTATATGGATCTAAAGAATATGATGTGCAGTTCAGAGAAAATGGAAAAGACTGGAACACAACTACTGGTATTGAAGATAATGAATTTGAAACAGAAGCTTCTCAATTAACTAATTATGAGTTTAGAGTAAAAGCCAAAAACCCTATAAGTGACACAGCATATAGTGCTATTATTTCTGTTATGACACCTGATATTCCATATTGTGACCCTTCAGGTGGTAATACAGCTTTTAGTCACACCAAATTAGTACAACTAGAAAGTATAAATAATACTTCTGGTAGTGATGGGGGCTATGGAGATTATACTCATCTTTCTACCGATCTTCAAAAAGGAAATACCTATACTATTAACGTAGCTACAGGCGGTACATTTGGTTTTAGCAAGAATAGATTCAGAGCATGGATAGATTTTAATCAGGATGGTGTATTTGCAGATGACGAAATCATTCTTGAAGGAATAACTAACGGTAGCAGTCCTTTATCGCAAACTTTTAGCGTACCTACAAATGTAAAAAACGGAATTGCTGGATTAAGAGTATCTCATATATATGGTGGTTTTAAATACCCAGATTCTTGTGCCCCTCCTTTCTTTGGAGAAGTAGAAGATTATAAGGTACATATTAAAGGTAATGGTGTTTTACTTGTAGATAATGAAAATACACAAATTCCTACAGATAATGGTGATGATCTTCTTAGTGTTGTTAATTTTCCAAACCCTGCTCATAATATGTTCAAAGCAGAAATTAATATTCCAGAAAAAGGAAGTTATACCATTAAGCTAATCAATAATATGGGTAACGTAATAACCAAAAATCAAATAAATACTGATAAAGGTATACTTCTAAAAGAATTCGATACTAGCAATTTACCGCAAGGCTTATATCACTTGATCATTACTGATAGTAAAAATAAAAGTATTATAAAACAAGTAATGGTATTCTAAAGACAGTATCATTGTAGTACTTGTATTAAAAAAACATCAAAAACATAAGGGCTGTTAGTAGTAAACAGCCCTTATTCTTTCTATACATTCAACTAATTTCTTTGTCCTTTTATTACAAAATTGTGTCACTATCAAATTTATATCATAAGGAATTAGTCTACCATGAATACTTATAATAGCAATTATAAGAGAGTAGTTCAATCATTATTGGAAATAGAAAAACTACTCACACTAAAGATTCATAAAGAAAAGTGTTTTCTCATAAAACAGTTAGTCCTTAAAATTCTACAGTTCGGTAAAATTCAATTTCAGTTTTTGTATAGATAGGCCATTTTTGAACTCGCAATCAAAAAACTATTATATACATGAAACTAGCACTAACCTTTGTCTTTATCACAATTTTATTCTCCACAAACGCTCAAACCACTATTACAGGAAACGTGACCGATGCATCAGGAATCCCAATCGAAGGAGCAAATGTCTATCTCGACGGAACTTATGATGGAGGATCCACCGACAAAAACGGGTCTTTTTCTTTCTCTTCTTCAGAAACAGGGCCTCAAACCTTACTAGTTTCTTTTCTTTCTTTTGAGACATATACGATATTAACCGATGTCTCTACAATGAGCAATTTAAAAATTGTACTAAGAGAAGATGTAAATTCTTTAGGCAGTGTCGTTCTTAATGCCGGAACATTTTCTGCTGGAGATAACAGCAAGGCTTCTGTACTCTCTCCTTTAGACATTGTTACTACAGCAGGTGCTGCTGGAGATTACATTGGTGCTTTCCAGACCCTACCAGGAACTTCTACTGTTGCCGAAGACGGTAGGCTTTTTGTACGCGGTGGAGATGCCAATGAAACTAATATCTATATCGATGGTCTAAGGGTTTTTCAGCCCTTTGCTGCAACTACAAATAATATCCCAACCCGTGGGAGGTTTTCGCCTTTTCTTTTTAAGGGCACTAACTTTTCTACAGGAGGTTATTCTGCAGAATATGGTGATGCACTATCAAGTGTTTTATTGTTAAATACTATCGATGAACCCGATCAGGAAAAAACAGACTTATCTTTTATTAGTGTTGGACTTGGTATAGGAAATACACAAAAGTGGAAAAACAACTCACTTAGTATTAATGCTTTTTACCTAAACCTAAAACCATATCAGGAAATCATATCACAACGGGTAGATTGGAAAAAACCGTACGAATCGTTATCAGGAGAAACGGTATACCGCCATACATTCAAAAAAGGACTTTTAAAAGTATACGGAGGTTTAAACTACTCCGAATTTGATCTTGTTCAAGAAGATATCAATACACCCGAAGGAGTTAATTTTGGACTTAAAAACAGAAATTTATATCTCAATACTTCATATAAAGGAAGTTTGAGTAATGATTGGACTATTGCAACTGGTACTAGTTTTGCAAATGATCATAACGATATTAAAATTGTAAATACCAACGTCGATAACAATGAGAACAGTTTTCATTTTAAACTAAAATTGAGAAAGAGGTTTAGCAATCGTTTTAAATTAAATTTTGGCGCAGAACAATATCTAGCTATGTTTTCAGAAAATGTTTCTGTTCCTAATTCTAATGTTTTTAAAAGTTCATTTGATAATAATAGTACTGCAGTTTTTACCGAAGCTAATGTGTTTTTCAGTAAAAAACTCGCAATGCAAATAGGAGTTCGCGGAGTTCATAATACGGTGTTAGAATATACCAAGGTCTCACCCAGAGCTTCTTTAGCATATAAAACATCATCAAAGTCTCAGGTATCATTAGCCTATGGGGATTTTTACCAAGCACCACAACAAGATGTTTTAAAATATAATGAAACTCTGGAACCCGAAAAATCATCGCATTATATTTTTAATTACCTATATCAAAATAATCGAAGGACTTTTAGAGCCGAAGCTTATTACAAATCGTATGAAGAACTCGTTAAATTTGATACAGATCGCCCGGAGTTTACTAGTTTGTATACTAATAATGGAAGTGGTTATGCTGCTGGACTAGATATCTTCTGGCGAGATAACAAATCTATCAAGAATCTCGAGTATTGGGCCAGTTATTCTTATCTCGATACTAAAAGAGATTACAAAAATTATCCAAATAAAGCGACTCCAAATTTTGCAGCAAAACACAACCTGTCTCTGGTTACTAAATATTGGATCGAAGATTGGAAATCATTAATGAGTGCCACCTATAATTTTGCTTCTGGCAGACCTTATAATGATCCCAATCAATCTGTGTTTCAAAATGAAAAGACAAAAACTTATAATTCAATCAACTTTAGTTGGGCATATCTTATCAGCCAACAAAAAATCCTATACTTCTCGGTTTCTAATGTACTAGGGTTTGATAATGTTTTTAACTATCAATATGCAAATACTCCCAATGTCGATGGAAATTTCTCCAGACGAGCTATAAGACCTAATGCAGATCGCTTTTTTATTGTTGGTTTTTTCTGGACCATCAGTGATAATAAAACCGATAATCAATTAGATAATCTATAAGATTAAAAAACAAATCATTAATAAACCCTTAATACTTTACCTCTGTATTCTCTATTGAGCAAAACTTTAAACCTATTGTTTTTTATTTAAAAGCTTTATCTCAATTAGTTATACCTGTTTCTATTTTTTTCAATGCTTTTGCCCTAGTATTTTAGTATTTTTTTAGCATTGTTTTTTATTTTTTATAATAGATTTGCTTGTTAATGAAACACAGTTGCATTAAATACAATGTGGTCTATATTTTTCTTATCCTTTTTCTTTCGATGAAGATAGGAGATTTTCATATGCTTTTCCACACATGTGACAAGGATAAAATAGTACATTGTACCATTTGCGAACATGCCATTATTCATGATTTAACTCCCTTCATTACACCAGATACGCAGGGTTTCACATTTGAAAACACAGAATTTGTTGTTCAACGAGAGATGGTCAAACACTATGATTTCTTTAGTTGTGGCACTATTCGTCCTGACCAGCTTTTTTCCCGCCCCCCTCCTTCTTTACTATAAAATTTCCCGGTACATTTTAATTATTTAAGAATCAATATCAGTTCGATTATTTATTTTTATTAGAGATAAAGTATCTGCTCAATAATAGGTTGGGCATAATCGTATTTTAGTTATCAAATCAAGTAGATAGCGTTGATAACAATTCTAGGACTCTTAATAAATACATGTATAGGTTTTGTAATGGTTCCACTTTAGGAGCAATTGTTCAAATCTAATAGTATCCAAAATCATGATTCATAAAATACTGAGCATCTGGCTAAGTTTTTGCCTATGCTCAATAGCATTTGCTCAAGATTCTTTTCAAATAAAAGGATCTGTAATAAATGCTAATACCCTAAAACCTATTGAAGGTGCTAATATTATTTGTGAAAATTTATTTGCAACTTCATCTTTAACTGGCAAGTTTACCATAAAAAATATTATTAAAGGTTCTTACATCTTTAAAATATCTCGTATTGGCTATTCCCCTGAAACGTTGACTATTCTAGTTGGGCCAGGAATGAAGGAAGTAATAGTATCCTTGAATGCAACCACTACAGCACTTGAAGAAGTAGAGGTACATCATAAAACCAAAAAAAGAAAAACCAAGGAGTCCCCTATAGTCTCCCATATCGTTTCTAAAGAGTTTTTAGACAAAAACAGGGAAAATAGTTTAATGCAGACTCTAAAGAAAATTCCTGGAGTTAGTACCATCAATATTGGTTCGGGACAATCCAAGCCTGTCATTAGAGGACTCGGATTCAATAGAATCTCTGTGATCCAAAACGGAATAAAACATGAAGCTCAACAATGGGGCAGTGACCATGGCTTAGAGATAGATCAATACGGTATTAAAAACATACAGGTTATAAAAGGTCCTGCATCCTTGCTATACGGATCTGATGCCATCGCAGGAGTGGTGGACATACAGCCTTCTAAAATTCCATCACGGAATTCTTTCAATGGAGAGGTAGATCTATTAGCAGAAAGTAATAATGACCTATTGGGAGTTTCGGCAGGAATTCAGGCAAGAAAGGAAAAGTGGTTTTATCGAGGAAGATTAACATTTCGTGATTATGGAGATTACAAGGTGCCGACAGATGAAATAAGATATGAAAATTATATTTTCGAATTACATAACAATTATTTAAGGAATACAGCTGGAAAAGAAGCTAACGTAGGTTTTAGTATTGGATATGCTTCAGATAAGATAAAATCAGAAACTTTTTTCAGCAATGTCAATGCAAAGAATGGTTTTTTTGCCAATGCTCATGGATTGGAAGTCAGGACTTCAAGTATTGATTATGATCGTTCTAATAGGGACATAGACCTTCCTTTTCATAAAGTAAATCATTTTAAAATAACCAATAATACCTCGATAGTCAGCGGGATACATACCTTTCATTTTGATCTTGGCTATCAAAACAACCTAAGAGAAGAACATTCAGAACCCGTTCCCCATGGTTATATGCCCAAGCCATCAGATAGTAAAGAGCGAGGATTTAATAAGCATACCTACTCTCTAAATGGGAGAGATGTTTTCAAACTAAATGACAAGCATACCACTATAGCGGGCATAAACATAGAATTTCAGGAAAATACCATTAATGGCTGGGGGTTTTTAATTCCAGAGTATAGTCGATTTACCGCTGGAGCATTCATTTATGACCAATTTGAGATTCGTCCTGATTTACATTTTCAGGCTGGATTACGCTATGATTATGGTTTTTTGGATACTAAATCATATTACGATTGGTATCCTTCTACAATTAATAATAGTGATGGTACCACCTCCTTTGTAAATTTACAAAGAGCGCAAAACAAAACGCTAGACTTTGGAAATATCAGTACTTCAGTTGGTCTAAGTTATATCAGAAAAAACACTACCTATAAAATAAACCTTGGAAAGAGTTTTAGAATGCCTTTGACCAATGAATTAACTTCAGACGGGGTCAATTACCACATGTATCGATATGAAAAAGGGAATTCTGATTTGGATGTGGAAGAATCGTATCAATTGGATATAGATATTGACCATACTACAAAAAAGTTTGGCGTGAGGATAAGCCCTTTTATAAACTTTTTTGACAACTATATTTATTTGAATCCAACTCCGAATTACTATGAAACCTTACAAATTTACGAATACACCCAAAGCAAGGTCTTTAGGGTCGGGGGAGAAATAAGCACCAACATTACTTTATTTAAAAACCTACAATTAGATGCCTCTCTAGAGTATGTATATTCTAGACAAACAAGTGGTCCCAAAAAAGACTTTACGCTACCCTTTTCACCTCCTTTGTCCAGCTTATTTACTGCGAGCTATCAGTTTAAGAACCTTTTCTTTTTGAAAAGACCGCAGCTCATGGCAAATTATAGAATAACCGCTGCCCAAGATGAAATTGTCCCTCCGGAAGAACGGACGGATGGGTATCAGGTACTACATATGTTTTTACTAACGGAACTGGACATTTTCAAACATGGACCACCCTGGAAAATACGATTAAAGCTTAATAATGTGTTCAATACTAAATATTACGATCATACCAGTTTCTATCGATTAATAGATGTCCCTGAAGCAGGAAGGAACATATCGGTTTCATTAACAGTACCATTTTAAAAGAAAACAACCAAAATCAAGCATAACATTAATAATCAAAAATAAACATTATGAAATCAAATCTTAAATTTTTGGCGATTATCGCTTTTCTAGGACTCTTTATGCACTCGTGTAGTAGTGATGATGATAATAGTATAGCTTACAATGCAGATATCAATCCTGAAAGGTTTGAGAATATTGAAATTGGAAATACCAATTTCAAAGTCCCACAATTCAATCCAGACCTACATACTGAATTTGAATATACTGGAAAAAGCAAGGTAAAAAAAATCTACTATGACATTAATCCAGTAAATGTAAGCGAACCTGGTGTCGGGGAAGCCAAATGGCAGGTTTCTGACCATTTGATTCCTGAAAAACATTATGCAGGTCAATTAAATCCTCATATACATTACCATGTGTTCTTTGATCCTGTTAATGAAAATTTTCCAAAGATAAGACCAGCAAAAGGAATTTATAGTTTAAAAATAAGGATAGTAGAAGAAGATAATTCGGAAAGTTTGATAACGAAGGAATTTGAAATTGTTAAAAAATTCACAGGAGTCAAAATCGGTAATGACAATCATATTAAAATTGGAAGTGATGAACTAGATATTGAATTTCAGTATGATGCAGAAAGTAATACAGTTAGCGAAATAAAATATCAGATGTGGTTCGAGGAATGGAGGGAAGGACAAAATGTACCTATTGGTGATTGGGACAATGTAGTAATAGTACTTCCTGAAAACCTCTACAAAAACCAAAATAAACCTCATGTTAAACATAACATGCCTATAGAGCCTGATTCTCCCCTTGGAGATTATTGGTTAAACATTTATGTAAAAGAATCAGGTGAAAGCGAAGCCGTAAAACTATCGGTTCCTTTCAGTATTGTAAAATAAAAAGTAATAGTTAGAAACAAACACTATGAGATTAATAACAAAATCTATTTCTATTTTGCTCTGTGGGCTATTTATAGTTTCTTGTTCGAGCGATGATAGTACTGGTAAAGATGAGGAAAAACCAACCATAAACATCAACTATGGTGAAGGATTCCCTAAAGCTTGCACACAACTTGTAAAAGGACAGACCTATATTTTTAAAGCCAAGGTCACAGACAATATAGCACTGGCTTCTTATAGTTTGGATATCCATAATAATTTTGACCATCATACTCACGATGACCAAAAACCACAATGCGATTTAAACCCTATAAAGCAGGCCATCAATCCGTTGATTTTTTTGGAAAACTATCCTATTGAAGATGGATTAACCATTCATGAAATTAATATTTCTTTAACTATTCCCAATGATATAGACACTGGGGATTACCATTGTCAATACTCCGTTACAGATAAAACAGGATGGCAATCCAGAACCTCTGTGGATATAAAAGTCATAGAATGAGTTAGCCCCCATACAAAGTGGCTGAATTCTATATTAATATCCAAAGAATTCCTTCACAGTTTTCAAAAGCCCAATCGTTTTTCGTTTGGGCTTTTTAGTATTCAATATTTTATATAAAAGTGTTATCTTTTTATAACAGCAAAGCATCTAGCTAAAGGATTTTATCTTTACTGAATGTAAGACAGAAAATTTATCTTCACCTTCTTTTATTAATCTCAAAAATAATTAAAACTATGCCCTTTTCTTAGCATTCCTACAGAGCCTTATGGGGTCAGTAATAATATAAAAGGAAAGTTTTGGGCCACCAGAATAGGAAGATGCTAAGTTCTCTATTTCTGACAAAGCAATTGTGTAAAAGATCAATTTATAAGTGTAGTTACATTTCATCCATTAAATAATACACTTCGGTCATAAATACTTTAAAAAGATCACCTTCCTGATGATCTTTACCCTATAAATTTAAAATTAAACCATCATGAAAACAATAGTTATTATACTTGCTTTTTTTACCATTACTGCAACCAATGCCCAATCATCATATGAAAAAGGAATGATTAAAGCTTTTGAATTATGGGGAAATAAAAACCCAGATGAAGCCATCAATCTTTTTGAACGTATTGCTAAAGCTGAAAAAGAAAATTGGCTACCTTATTATTATGCTGCTCAAGTTCATATTATCACTACTTTTAGTATAAAAGATGCAGAAGTCATAGAATCCAGATTAAAAAAAGCTCAGGATTACCTTAATGAAGCAAAAATATACACAAGTAACAATGCAGAAATACTAATTATGGAAGCATTACTTAACACAGCATATGTTGCATACAATCCCGCGGTGTATGGAATGACATTGTCTGCCAAAGTTGAACAATTATACCAAAAAGCAAAAGTATTAGAGCCTAAAAACCCCAGAGCGACTTTATACCACGCCGAATGGAAAATGGGAGGTGCAAAATTCTTCGGTAAAGATCCTAAAGCCTTTTGTCCTGAGATAGAAAAAGCTATCTTGTATTTTGAAAACGAATCACATGACATTCCGTTCTACCCAAAATGGGGTAAAGATCAGGTAAAACGTGTTCAGGAAAACTGTAAAGGATAATTTTTAAAGTTAAAAATTCGCCCTTGATCACATTAAAATAAAAGAGGTATACATGAATGATTTAAAAAGAATAGCCATTATTTCCCTAGTAGTCTCTGCAATAGTTGCATTGGTAACTTTACTGGTAAATGGATTTAATTTTGACCGAATCCTTACTGTAAAATGGTGGACTATTGCCTATATGTATTGCTTCATTTTAACATATCTTAATTCTCTTTATTTCAATATTTTAAATAACAAATTCGAATGGAAAAACAAGGGGTTACAAAGGGTTCTTATTGGAGCCGGAGGTTCTATCATCATAACTATGATAGGGTATGCAATATGCCAATTTGTTGTTGCTGTAGTTATACTTAAAACCCAAACAATCTCAGAGTTTATTGCTGATCAGTCTTTTAAAGATTACCTGTTTCCTTTATTACTAACAGTTATCATTTCGCTATTTTTTCACACGGTATATTTCTATAAAGCACTACAGGAGACAAAAGTTACCGAGCAAAAGATTATAGCGGGAACTGTTTCAGCAAAATTTGCAGCATTAAAGAACCAGTTAGATCCACATTTTTTGTTTAACAGCCTTAATGTATTGACCTCTCTAATAGAAGAAAATCCAAAAATGGCACAAAAATTTACAACATCGCTATCAAAAGTATATCGATATGTTTTAGAGCAAAAAGATAAAGAATTGGTTACTGTGGATGAAGAATTAAAATTTGCTCGAACGTATATGACCTTAATACAATTACGCTTTGAAGACAGTATTATTTTTGAGATTCCTGAGCAAGCATCAAACCCTGAAGCAAGAGTAGTTCCATTATCATTACAAATTTTACTTGAAAATACGGTAAAGCACAATGTAGTGATGCCAGAAAACCCTCTGCATATCAAAATCTATGAAAAAGATAATTTTTTAATCGTTGAAAATAATCTTCAACCTAAAGAAGTCATAAAACAAAGCAGTGGCGTAGGCTTAGGAAATGTACAACAACGATACGCGCTATTAACGAAAAGAAGATTTTCGGTGTATAAAACGGAAGATGCATTTATTGCAGAGCTTCCAATATTAACAAAACAAATAAAATCAGCAGATATGACAATTTCAGAAAATATAGAACATCTTAAAAATATAAAATATAAAAGAGCGAAAGAACGTGTTCAAAAGATCAAAGAATTTTATGGTAATCTGATTTCGTATATAATTGTTATTCCTTTCCTGGCAATTTTAAACTATAAAACAACAGGCTTTGGTATTCCCTGGGTTATATTTCCAATTGTAGGTTGGGGAATTGGAGTCATCTTTCATTATTCTGACACTTATGGATACCATCCTATACTAGGTAAGGATTGGGAAGAGGAAAAAATCAGAAAATACATGAACGAATCAAATGAAAGAAATCATGAGTAATTATAACGAAGAAAAAGCTTATGAAAAAGCAAAAAAGCGACTTGAAAATGAAAAAGGATTCTATTCTCATCTTGCTATATATATTGCAATCAATATTGCTTTACTATTTTTTATGTCCAAAGTAATGGCATATGCTGGTGCAGACCATCAAGATTCTGGTTTTAATAATTGGAAAACATGGAATACCATTTTAACTCCATTAATATGGGGTATTGCACTGCTAGGGCATGGGTTATGGGTATTTAGAGAAAGATCATTTTTAAAAAATTTCTTTAAAAAATCTATGTTCAGCAAAGACTGGGAAGAACGAAAAATCAAAGAATTTATGGACAAGGATAAGTTTTAATTTCTTTTTAAAACAATATCAATAAACTTAAAAACTAATTATCATGAAAGATTTTAATAAAGAAAAAAGATATGAACGGGCAAAAGAACGTGTAGAAGAATTAAAAAAATTCTATAATAATTTATTCTCTTATGTTATCATTATTGGATTTCTAGCCGGATTAAATTATTATCAAAATGAATGGCATTATGCTTGGTTTTTATGGGCTGCATTTGGTTGGGGAATCGGTTTAGCTTTTCATGCAGTCAAAGCTTATAGGATAAACCCAATGTTTGATAAAGACTGGGAAGATCGTAAGATTAGAGAATATATGGACGAGGAACAAGGCCAGGAACAACAACGTTGGGAATAAAAATAATAACTATAAAAGTGTGAAATCAGGAATGACACACACTAAGTATAAATTCTTTACCTCTTTAAAACTTTAAAACTATCTAACTTTAAAAGAATGAACATTATAATTATTGAAGATGAAAAACCTGCTGCCAGACGTCTAAACAGAATGCTTGGTGAACTAAATATAAAAGTACATACCATGTTACATTCTGTGCAAGAATCTATAGAATGGTTTAGTACTAATGAACATCCGGATCTAATTTTCCTGGATATTCAATTAAGTGATGGTTTATCTTTTGAAATATTTGATGCAATCACTATAAAAAGCTCAATTATATTTACCACTGCTTATGACGAATATGCTCTTAAAGCTTTTAAGCTAAATAGTATCGATTATCTATTAAAACCAATAGACGATGAAGAGTTAGAAGTTGCGGTACAAAAATACAAGGAACAATTACCACAAAAACAACAGCTTCAGGTAGATTTTGAAGATATAAAAAAGCTATTAATAAACCCCATGGATCGCACCTACAAAAAGCGATTTACAACAAAGGTCGGGCAACATCTAAAAATATTTTCGGTAGAAGATATCGAATGTTTTTATTCTGAAAATAAAGGAACCTATCTGCATACAACAGATAACAGAAACTATCTGATCGATACAACTCTAGAATCTCTTGAAGACGAATTAAATCCACAGCAATTTTTTAGAGCAAGCAGAAAGTTCTACATCAACATAAATGCGATACAAGATATTATATCCTATACCAATTCAAGATTACAAGTAAAACTTAATCATTTTAACGAACAAGAAATTATTGTAGCAAGAGAGCGTGTAAAGGATTTTAAGATGTGGCTAGAATGATCTTCTTACCCCTATACGATCAATAAAAAAAGTCAAGAGTATAGTCTAATATTCCCACTGTCTTTTCTTATTTAACTCCTCTTCGGCTTCTAATTCTTCCTTCGGAATTACTTTAAGAAAAGATGGATGTTGTTCTATTGCAAACTCTAATTTACTTACAATATCATCAATAGAATCATTGTCATAATCAATATCCAGCGGTTCTTTTATAACCATAGATTGCAGTATTCCTCGTTTTTTAATTCGAATACCTTTTTTATCAAAGGATCTTCTAAAACCATCTATTACGATAGGAATTACTATTGGTTTATATCTTCGGATAATATGAGCGGTTCCTTTACGAATAGGCTTAAAAGGTTTTGTTGTTCCCTGCGGAAATGTAATCACCCACCCGTCATCTAATGCTCTTGAAATATTAGTGATATCACTCATTTTTACCTGGCGATTCACATCTTTTCCTTTCTCTCTCCAGGTACGTTCAACAGTTATAGCTCCTGCATATGAAAGAATTCTTGCTAGCAATCCAGCTCTCATGGTCTCTTTTGCAGCAACGTAATATAAATTCATTTTTGGTTGCCACAGATACCCTACATTTTTAATAGAGTCTGTACGACCACTTAAACTTGCATTAAAGACATGAAACATTGCTACTACATCAGCAAAATAAGTTTGATGATTAGAAACAAATAACACGTTATTATCAGGAAGATTCTTAAAAATTTCACTTCCTTCAATTTGTAATTCATTAAAACCTCTATAACGACTATGCGTTAACCCACCCATAATACGGATAAGCCATTTTTTTAAAAATAATATATGTCCAAATGGATTTCTTTTAAATAATCCCATATGTAGAAAACCGGTTGTATTAGGAATGCCAAATATACAAAATCATAACGCTATTGACGTCTTTAAAAGCATTTTAAGCTCACTTAACATCATTGCAGTCGCTCCCCAGACAACGTAACCGTTTAGTTCAAAGGAAGGTACCTCTATATTTTTTGCGTAAGAAGTAGTTAATTTTTTAAAAACCACATTATCTTCATTAAGAAGTTCTGTTAGCGGAACCTCAATAACTTTTGCAACTTCTTCTTTCTGGCGAACAAAATCAGGTCTCCTTTCAGTAAATCCTAAAAACGGATGTACCCAAAAATTAGAAGGAGGAATATATACTTTGGTAAGCGATTTAAGAATAGTAACCATACTAGTCTTTACTCCCACTTCTTCATAGGTTTCACGTAATGCAGCCTCTGTATAATTTAAATCATAGGTCTCCACTTTTCCTCCCGGTAATGCTATCTGTCCCGAATGCACTCCCTCATATTCGGGTCGTAAAATCAGTACAAGATGAGTTACGGTATCCTTTGGGTAAAAAAGCATCATCACTGCAGCATTTCGAGGGTTTCTCTCTTCAATTTTAAGATAATTTAGTGCCTTCATACGAGCTTCTGGAGCCATAATAAAATGGGAAGATTCTCCCGGTACTGACATTTTTTCTATTTTTGGGATTAAATTCTTAAATGTTTCAAATGTCATTTACCAAATCAATTTTATGCTTTTGCGTATCTATTATCATATTCTCTAGTTGTGAAGATACACATTCTAAGAAAAATAAACAGAATGTAAAAACAAATACAGACTCAATTTCTGTAAATAACAAAAAGGAGAAAGAAGACACTACAGTAATACAAGAGGAAAAGAAGTCAGATAGTACAACAAATAAAGAATCTGAAGAAGAGCCATTTAAGCTTACTAATGAGAATCTAAGGGATTTTATGACTAATTACGGCAAAGAAAACCCAGAGACATTGGTTAATATAAAAACTATACATGGTGATATTCATATCAAACTATATAAAAACACACCTATACATAGAGCAAATTTCATTTATCTGGTAAAACAAAAATATTTTGATGAAACTTTTTTCTATCGTGTCGCTAAAGGTTTTGTAATTCAAGGAGGTAACAGTGATCGTCAGCAAATGGCAAACAAACGTCATGAAATTGGAGATTACACCATCCCACAAGAACCAGTAAAAGGTCTAAAGCATAATCGAGGTGCTGTTGCCTTATCAAAGCAATGGGTGGATAATCCTTCTAATCGCTCAACACCATTCGAATTCTTTATTGTAATTGCCAAAAATGGAGCTTTTCATCTGGATGGAGAACATACGATTTTTGGAAAAGTTGTAAAAGGAATGGATGTGGCTGATAAAATTTCTAATGTTCCCACAGATGGTAGCGAATGGCCAAAAGAAAATATTTTTATAAAAGCAGAAGTGATTGAGTAATACTAGAGTATGAAACAAAGAAAAAAGCGGACCTAAGTCCGCTTATAAAATTTAGCATGGTGCAGCAATAGTTTCACATTGACATGTGTTATGTGTTCCCACAGCCCACTTTACGCGTTCTTTATATGGTCCCATAGGGTGTGCTAACCCTCCTTTTACCTGTGCAATGGTTTTCTTGTTTAATTCTAATTTTTTAAAATTCATTTTTTTCATGTTATAAAAGTTTTATGATTTATACCTTCATATCAACAAGGAAAAAAAATGTTACCCAAAAAAAGAAACTATTTTTATAAAAACTGAGGGAATAGAATAAGCTTTAGTAATAAAATGGTATTGCTATATTAATTGATTACAATACTCTAAAACCTATAACTAGCCTTAATCAATACATATCTTGGCAATAATTTATATTCTGTACTTGAAATATTGGTGTCACTTATCGAATAATTCCTAAAAACTTTTGTGTCTAATAAGTTATTACCAATCAAAGAGAAGTTTAAACTTTTATTTTTAGGAGTATAATTTATTTCAAAATCCAAAAAATAGTAAGTACCATCATCACTCTTCAAATTATTAAAATAATAACGTTCAGATTGTAATTGCAGATTTAATCTAGAATTTAACACAAATGAAAGATCAAGGAAAGATGTATTTTGTGTTGCTGTATTTGTTGTGATTGTTGTCTCAATTTCTGTTGTATCCCAAGTTGTGCCAAAATGATAATTAAAAACCCCTCTAAAACCAGATCTTATTTCAAAACCATATTTATAATTTTGATTTATTATCGATCTTAGACTTGTGCTATTTACTATGTTTTTAAACTCTGCTTTTGAATACTCAAACTTAATTTTTATATTATTTCTTATAAATCTTATATAGCGATCTAAGCCAGCATTTGCACTATAGAATTCTCTATCAGAAATAATTAATTTTGTTGTTTGTATGAAGTTTTGAGTTATTACAGCATTAGTACTTAGAAAGTCGTTGTCTTTGATATATGATAATGCAATATTAGCAATGAATCTATCCCCGAAATTGCCCAGATTATATCCCGCAAATACTCTTGTAGAATTAAGTTGATTAAATTCCCCTGTTCCTCTTGAAAAACTCCTGTAGCCTGTTAATACATGATTGGTATACACATCTGATATACGAGCATTAGAATTTCTGTTTTCTGCAAACGCAAAAATTTTATTTGATTTATTAACCTCCCAGTTGAATTCTAATTTTGAATTTATCAAAAAAGGAGACTCTTTTAGTTTTTTATTGGTTTCATCTAAAGCATTAAATAATTGATGCCCATCTAAATGTAATGCTACACTTACATCATTTAACTTCTTTCTATACCCTGCACTCATATATAAATCATGAGTTCGATATTTGGAGGTATTCTCATATTCTTGTGGATTAAGTAGTATGCTTTCATTTTCTTTTAGAAAGAATTCAGAAAATAATTGATCTTCTCTAAATTCATATCCTACTCCAAAATCCAGCAAGTCTTTATTTTTTTTTCTATCTAATAAATGAGCTTTGATCCCAGTATAATTAAACTCATTCTTACTGAATTGCTCTATATTATTTACTTCTTGAATCGATGAAAACAACTCTTCAAATAAAAATTGATCAGTCCTATATTTTTGAGGTTTTTTCTCATTAATATATCTTCCTGTTAGTAATAATACCTTATTGTTTTTAAACCTATTGCTGTATTTGGCCATATGATCATGTAATATATTCTCATCGTCTAAATTCTCGCTATTTTCTATTTCGTTAAACAACAGCTGTGAATCTGTTTCAATTCGTGACCTATGATATTTTCCTTCATATTCTAACATCTTGGTAGTAGAGATATCATAATTCAATTCAACTCTTCCAAATCCAACAAGTGTTGCTTTACTTAATGTATATTTTTCTGTGTTTGTAAATTCAGTAGTATTACTAAAGAAAGTATCAAATCCGTCTTTAAAAAAACGATTATCATCAGCGTTAAATAATCCCAATACTTTTAAGTCAATCTTAGAAGAAAGTTTAAAAATAGAGTTTAAAGAAACTAGTTCTGCATTATTAAAGTTGGTTCTGGACTTTTTTAATCCCGGTACATTGGTGTTCAAGGATATTAATCCATATGCTCTTTGATCTTCTCCTATACTACCGGGTTCATCAGTATAGTTTTGTGCATCGATAAGTCCTCGTACATCATCAGTTACATCTTCTCCAATATTATTAAGACTCCCTAATAGAAAATATTTGTTTTTCTTACCAAAACTAGAAATAATAGCATCAAAATCGTATCTATTTTCTGAGACTACGCCGTAGCCTGGAGAAATTGTACTAAACCACGCCCTTCTAAAATCTTCATCCAATTTAAGGTTTAAGGCAACCTTTTCACTTTCTTCAATACCTTTAAGCAATTTATTATTCGAATACCGTCTTAATACTTCAACCCTATCTACGGCATTCACATCTAGATTTTTGGTCAATAATTTATATCCTTTTTTAAAGAAGTCATCCCCCTCAATCATTACTTTTTCTACCTCTCTACCATCTACTTTTATCGTACCGGTTTCTGAGACATCTACTCCCGGTAGTTTTTTAAGTAAATCCTCTACAACAGTTTCTTCTCCTTGTTTAAACGAGGAAGCATTAAAAACAATGGTATCTTTTTTCTCGGTAATAGCTCTTTCTGACTGTATTACGACTTCATCTAATTCATATGAAGTTGTATATAGCATCATATCTTTTTGAACCGTTGTACCATCCTCCAGTACAACATCAATATCTTTTGTAGCATATCCCAAGCCAGAAAAACTTAAGGTGAATTCTCCTATGGCATCTGATTGCAGTACATACTTACCCTTTTGATCGGTATAAGCAAAGGCAATAATAGCCTGTGTGCCTTTTTGTTTTAAAAATACATTGGCCGATGCTATTGGATTTGATATAGAATCTGTTACTGTACCCGAAACCGTAGACTGGGCAGATAAAAAATTGCCTAATAGCATTAATATTAGGCAGCACTTATACTTTATAAATTTATGATATATCAATTATAAAGTTCTTTAGTTCTATTATTTCTTTTTGGGCATTCATCACATTCATGATCTTCAGCTATTCGTGCTCCTTTTGGTAAAGATGCGCGAGCTCGTGCCATGGTATTTTCGTATTCATTTTTTATGGCATCAACATATACCGACATTGGCTGAATTTTCTTAACATCATCAGGAATAACTATTTTTTTTTCTACCATTAAAGGGTTTACACCTAACTCTATTTTAGCAATTTCATACTTAAATTTATTCGTCTGATCAGTAGCTTCCACAATTAAACCTGGTAATCCTCTCAATTTCCATGGTCCATGAGAAACAGGTACTTCTGTAGTGAACCAAACGGTATATTCTCTCCCTCGAAATAAAGCTGTAGCTTTCTGACATTGATAAATACCAACTTTTTTAAATTCATCATGTAATTCCCATAGTATTGTTTCTATACTATCTTTTATTGTATATAATTCTTGTGATACCGTTTCTCTAAACACTAATTCTTTCTTATCTATATCACTAAAATAAAAGAAAGGTTTTTTACTTTTTAAAATTTTAATCTCAGTTCGTATCGTAGTTCCCCCTCTCACTTCTTCCTTAGGTATATTCATAGCTTTAGTTTCTTTTGATTTGATGTACATTGACTTATTGTTATCAAAGTATAATTTCCATGTACTTGTAAATGACATACCGTTTGGATTGTTTACTATATTGTAATAGGTAACAATACCTGTTTGTATCTTTTCTTGAGCAATAAGAGAGTTACCCAACAAAATGATCAATGCAGCTAAAAATTTTAATCTATTCACTATACCATTTATTTAAAAATCTCTAAACTAAGATCTTCTGCTTTGGGGCACTCATTACAATTTCTTTTAAACTTAACTCCTCTCCTTGAAGAAGAAGCAATTAACATTGCCTCAAAGTCTTTTTGTTTGTTTTTAATGGCTTCAATATATTTTTCTATATTAGAAAACTTTTCAACCTCAGGTTCTTTAAGCCTTTCATCAATTATTTTTTTGTTTGGACTTAGATCTACAAGAGTTGCTTTAAAACCATATAGATTTTTTTCATCTCTTGCTTCTAAAATTAAACCTGGCAATCCTCTTAATTTCCATGGTCCATGGGATACTGGTATTTCTGATGTAAACCAAACCGTATACGTTCTCCCTCTGTACATCCCATCTGCTTTTTGGCAGGTATACTTCCCAATTTTCTTATTTTCGGTAGAGAGTTTCCATTTAATATTGGCAACACTATCGTTTACTACGAAAAGTTTTTGATTAATTCCTTCTCTAAAAATCAACATATTCTCACTCAAATTAGTATATACATAATTCTTTGACAAAGAACTTTTCATAATCTTTTCTTCAACAATTTTACCATTTATTAACATCGTATTTTCATCTGCTTCGCTTATACGTTTCCCTTTTCCATTTTTAATATAAAAAGATATATTATTACTAAAATAAAGTTTGTACGGGTTGGCAAATGATGTGCCATTTGGGTTGTTGATTATAAAATCATATTGTACAATGCCATTTACTTGATTTTGTGCATTAACATAAATACTTATTGCAAGTACAAAGACTAAAAACAGTAACTTTTTCATCTAGTTTTTTATTTGCTTTTTTTAATTATTCATTTAGTATATTAAAACCGTTTCTGTAGAAATTTTATTCGGTTCTAATTGTGATTAACAAGGACGGTCATGTTCTATTGTCATAAGTCGTCCTTCATCATCATATATGTATATATCTTTTGTACAAGGCCATGAGTCTTCGGTATTTTTTTGATCACTAGAATTCATCGCATACGTTGCATATGCACTTAAAAATATTCCTAAAGTTAAAACGATTTTTTTCATATCTAATTTGATTTTAAAAAATTAATGATTTGTATTTAATATTTAATTCTGATTACAGAAACGGTTTTCTTTTTGTACTCAATTCAAAAATCAACCGTATATCTCTGTTCCACATCTAATACACTCTTCTTACTACAAGAAAATATGATCAGATACAGCTACATACCATCAATCATGAAATTGATCAATAAAACAAATATGAAAATCCGATTTCTAGGTAGGATAGTGGAGTAAATCGAACTGCTATACAATACTACTATTTTTTCTTGATACAACACATACGGTTATACCGTAAAACATTCACAAATTAACATAATCAATTGAAAACAAACTCTATACGTTTAAAAAAAATATTTCTTTTTCAGATGTATGTAATCAATTGTTGAAGTAGTAAACATGATAATTAAAGTACTTTAACAGTAAAATAAACTGAAAAGATAGACCTAAGCCCCAATTGTCGGTCTGAGCCTGTCGAAGACATTTAAAAATGCAGATTTGAAAGCACTTCGACAAGCTCAGTGTGACAAGAAATTTTAAATCTTATCCTTAACTAAACGACATTTGCTCCTGACTCTCAACTTCTACAGCTTCTGCGTATAATAATTATAATCCGCGATTACTCGGTCTACAAATTGTAATGGTTTTTCTTGTGGAGTAATATCCATTAAAGCACTCACTTTTTTCGAAAGTTCGAGAATGATATTATGATCTGCATCTCGCCTGGCTTCAGTAAAAATAGTTTTTATCTTACGCATCTCTGCATCGCTAAAAACAGTAACCTGAGGATACACGGCTATATAATCTTCTGGGATATCAACTAATATGGTCTGGTTAAATCGTACACGTTGCCGTTCACTAATCACAGTAGTACCTGCTGCCATATCTCCGAGGCGTTGTCCTCTGCCATTTAACAAAATAGCAACTACTGCAACCCCACCAAATGCCAAAGTAATATCTAATAAACGAAGTAACCACCGCACCAAGTAATTCGAAAAGACAGGTCTTGATCCATCCAATTGAGCCACTTTTATTTTCATGGCCGCTTTACCAGGAGTTTTACCATCCCAAAATGTTTCCCATAATATAAAATATAAGAACGGAGGTAAGCTTAAAATCAACCAAAAAGCCCACTCATCTCCATAATCGAGATGCAATACACTAATTATAAACACAGCTATGATAAAATAAGCTATGATAATCAAAAGATCAATAAGATACGCAAGAATACGCTCTCCTATTCCAGCAGCATTTTGCTGTATACTAACATTTTGAGCAGTTTCTATTTGAAAATTATCCATTAATTATGTTTCTTTGAGCCTCTTAATCTTCGATACATGCGTGAGGCGGCTTTTGTGAAGCAAAATAAAGATAAATGGTTAAAATTTGAAAGTGTTCTGGTTAATAATACTCAAATAACACCAGATGAGCTTTCTAATTTGTATATAGAAATAACTGATCACCTTAGTTATGCTCAGACATTTTACCCTAATAGCCAAACTCTTAATTACTTAAATGGTTTAGCATCTAGTGCTCATCAAAAAATCTATAAAACAAAAAAAGAGAAAAAAAACCGATTGTATTCTTTTTGGGTTAAAGAATTCCCTTTAGAATTCTATCAATATCAAAAACACTTACTAATAGCATTCCTGATTTCTGTTTTATTTACAGCTATCGGAGCATACTCTTCTGCAACAGACGGAGCTTTTGTAAGATCAATATTAGGTGATGCTTATGTAAATATGACCTTAGAAAATATTGCTAACGAAGATCCCATGGCTGTTTACAAAAAAATGGGAGAAACCAATATGTTTTTGGGGATTACTTTAAACAATATAAAAGTAGCTCTTAATTGCTTTATTCTAGGAGTACTATTTGGTATAGGAACCATATATATGCTTATGAGTAATTTCATAATGCTAGGTTCTTTTCAGTATTTTTTCTATGAGAAAGGGTTACTTTGGGAAAGTGCTCGCACGATATGGATTCATGGTACTATTGAAATCTCTGTGATCATTATTGCAGGATGTGCAGGTCTGGTTGTCGGTAATTCTATTTTGTTTCCAAAAACATATACTCGACTTACTTCTTTTGTTAGAGGAATTAAAGCAGGGTTAAAAATTGTGATTAGCACAATTCCCTTTTTTATATTAGCAGGGTTTTTAGAAGGTTTTGTCACCAGACATACCGAAATGCCGGATTGGCTAGCTATTGTAATCATATCTGGGTCGCTTGCCCTAATCCTATTTTATTACGTAATTTACCCCAGGCAACTCTATAACAAACTAAAAAATGAATAACAATTACATAGAATTTAAGAAAAAAAGAGAGCTAGGAGATATCCTAACAGATACTTTTGCCTTTGTAAGACAGAATGGTAAATCATTATTATCTGTTTTATTAAAAACTTCTGGTATTGCTTTTGTATTGCTTTTATCTGCTTCTGCCTATTATACTTATTCTTCTGCTAATCTTTTTGATCCGGTGAGTATCGGAAGAGGTGAGATGTTTAATTCGGGAATGATTATTATTGCTGTTTTTGCAATGCTGGTAACGTTATTAATATTTTATACACTTCTTTTCGGAACCGTTTTACATTATATTAAAAACTATATAGATAACAAAGGTAATGTTAACCAGGAAGCTGTGGTACAGGGAGTAAAAAAAGATTTCGGAAATATTATCGGATTAGGAACCCTTTCGGGGTTGATTACTTTTTTTGGTTTTATGCTTTGTGTTATTCCAGGTATCTATTTATACGTACCCATGAGTTTGGTCTTTTCAATTCTAATATTTCGTAATACCAGTATTTCTGATGCCATAAATGATAGCTTCTTACTCGTAAAAAACGAATGGTGGATTACTTTTGCAACATTTTTTGTTATCGCAATAATTATAGGGATTATAAGTATGGTATTTTCTATCCCAGCAGTAATCTATACATTTATAAAAACGTTTACTGCAGCTTCAGAAGGGTCTTTATCGGATCCATCTGCAATGGTCGATTGGGTTTTTATTGCCTTAAACACACTATCATCTGCAGCTCAATATATATTATATATCATCACCGCAATTTCTACAGCATTTATATATTATAATCTAAATGAAAGAAAACATTCTACAGGTGCTTTAGAACAAATTGACTCCTTAGGTAAATCAGAATAAATTGAAAATTCTTTACTACGTCTTATTTTTTGTACCACTCTTTTTATCAGCAAGAGTTCAGGACAGTACTACTACATCTGATCTAAAAGAATTAATTTATGATCTGGATTCTCGGCAAAAAGCACCACTATTCGATAAAGAAAAGATAGAAGAATTTCGAGCGCAAGACGATTTTGATTATACTGAATATCAAGAACCGGATAACTGGTGGATACAATTTAAAAACTGGGCATCTCAACTCTGGCATCAATTTATCTCATGGTTATTCGATACAGAAGAAGTAACCGGGTTCTGGGCTGTACTTTTTAAGATACTTCCTTATCTTTTGGTTATAGGCGTATTATTTTTATTAGGTTGGTTGTTTATGAAAGTAAATCCTTCGGATATACTTCTTGAAAAACAAATTGCCCCACAGATAGAACTTACAGAAGATGAAGATATCATTCAAAATCAAGATATTCAACAACTAATTGATCAAGCCTTACAACATAAAAATTATAGATTGGCAATTCGGTATTATTACCTGTTTGTATTAAAAAAATTATCTGATGTAGAATTAATTCAATGGGAAGCTCAAAAAACAAATACAGATTATATCAAAGAGTTAGCAAACGATTCAGTACAACATCAATTTAAATCCATTACCAAATTATACGATTTCATCTGGTACGGAAGCTTTGAAGTTAATGAAAAACTATACCAAAAGGCTGAAAAAGAATTTACTGCTATAACCCATCTTATCCAACGTTAATATGATGACTAAAAGTTCTAAAATAGCAATCATCATCATTATAGCAGCTATTGGTTTGCTTACCTATTTAGAAGCAAGTGAACCTGAACCTGTAAACTGGTATCCCAGCTACGCCAAGACAGATAAAATCCCTCTGGGTTCTTTTGTATCCTACAATTTGATAAAAGAATCTTTTGGCACTAAACAGGTACAAGATATAAACCAACCACCTTACGAATTTCTTAAAGATAATGACAGTGTATTGGGAACATACTTTTTTATTAACGGATCGATAAACTTTGATAAAAATGAGCTAAATACAATTTTAAAATGGGTCGAAAACGGGAATACCTTATTTGTTTCAGCAAAAACTATAGAAAATCGGTTATTAGATACTCTTAATATTGAAACAGGTAATCTTATATCTATTAATGAAATATCTACTAAACCACTTGTTGAATTGGTTAATACAGAACTCAAAGCAAAATCTCCCTTTTTATATGATCGAGATATATACAATCCCCATTTTAATGAATTAGATACTGTAAATACTACTATTCTAGGGATTTCACAGTTATATAATGATACATTAAAGATCAAAGACCCAAAAGTAAACTATATACAACAATCATTTGGTAAAGGAAAAATCCTATTACATACCTTTCCTGAAGCTTTTGGGAATTATTTTATGCTAAAAGACAAGAATTATCAATATACTCAAAACCTTTTGGCATATATAAACCCCAATCAAAAAATACTATGGGATAATTATTATAAATCGGGAAAGACATTTTATACCTCTCCCCTTTTCTTACTTTTAAATAATCGCTATCTCAAATGGGCGTACTACTTTGTACTTATTGGAGTAGTACTTTTTGTAATTTTTGAAGGAAAACGAAAACAACGTAGTATTCCGATTATAGAGCCTTTAAAAAATCAGACTTTATCTTTTACAAAGACCATTAGCGGAATGTATTTTGAAAAAGGAAAACATAAAGAAATTGCAACTAAGCAAAACCTGTTGTTTTTGGATTATGTGCGTAACGTGCTTAGAATCCCAACAAATGAACTAAATGAAAAAACAATAATCGATATTGCAGCCAGAAGCAATAATAGTATAGAGGATACCAAAATACTATTTAAATATTTTGAAGAACTCAATAAAAAAGTAAAAATCGAAAAAGAAGAATTGATACAACTTTATGAACTCATAAATGTATTCAAAAGCCAATCTTAAAACGATATATCATTTAAACGAATTATAAATGGAAAACGACGAAATTAAAAATAACACAAATCCAGAGCAAATCCCTGAGACAGAGCCTCAAGAGCAAAATTTAAGTTTTCAGAACAGGATAGATCTTAGTGAATTACAACAATCTGTAGAAAAACTAAAGTCAGAATTGGCAAAAGTAATCGTGGGGCAACAGGATTTTATAGAGCTATTAATTGTTTCACTGTTATCTAATGGTCATGTTTTAATCGAAGGAGTACCAGGAGTCGCAAAAACGGTGACTGCCAAATTATTTGCAAAAACACTAAAGACTGATTTTAATCGAATTCAATTTACCCCTGATCTTATGCCAAGTGATGTATTAGGAACTTCTGTGCTTAATATGAAAACCAGTGATTTTGAATTTAAAAAAGGCCCTATTTTTTCTAATATGGTGCTTATCGATGAGATTAACCGTGCTCCTGCCAAAACTCAAGCAGCCTTGTTCGAGGTGATGGAAGAAAGGCAAGTAACTATAGATGGTATTCGATATCCTATGGATCCACCTTTTATGGTATTGGCAACTCAAAACCCTGTAGAGCAAGAAGGGACTTATGCTTTACCAGAAGCGCAACTGGATCGGTTTTTATTCAAAATCAAGGTAGATTACCCTACTTTTGAAGACGAGGTAAATATTCTAAAAACTCATCATGAGAGAAAAACGGCAAAGCCTTTAGAAATGGTTGATCCTGTAATTACTCCAAAACAATTACTAGAATTTAAAGCAAAAACACAAAATGTAATCATTGAAGAGAAAATTCTGGGGTATATTGCCGAGATTGTAACCAAAACCAGAACGCATCCTCATTTGTATTTAGGAGGTTCTCCACGTGCATCAATTGCTGTTATGAATGCCTCAAAAGCTTTTGCTGCAATTAACGGGAGAGATTTTGTAACCCCAGAGGATATAAAAAAGTCACTTTTCCCTGTGCTACGTCACCGTTTAATATTATCACCAGAACGTGAAATGGAAGGAATGACAACAGAAAATGTTATAGAAATGATCCTGCAATCTGTAGAAATACCACGCTAGTTTTGATCCAATTTTTAAAATCACTATATCTAAGTTCCAGAGTGTTTTATATACTCACTCTAATATCAGTATTGTTTTTATTTTCATACTGGTTTACTCCAATATATCCTATAGTATGGTTATTGGTATGGGGATTAATTATTGTTTTTCTGTTTGATGTTGTAGCTTTATATAATGCCCGAAATGGAGTTCAAGCCAATAGAATTTTACCCGATAAATTTTCAAATAGTGATTTTAATGCTGTTCCCGTAAGAATAAAAAGTAATTATAAATTCACTACTCATGTAGAGATTATCGATGAGATTCCTGTGCAGTTTCAAAAACGTGATTTTCTCAAAAAAGGAACTATTTCTCCTAAATCTATTTTAGATTTTGAATACTCATTACGTCCTGTAAAACGAGGAGAATATGTTTTCGGAAATTTGTATGTATATGCCATGACCAGAATTGGTTTTGCGAAACGTCGTTATAGTTTTGATAAAGCTGCCATGGTAAAAGTATACCCTTCTTTTATCCAAATGAAAAAATATGATTTTTTAGCTATTGATAATAAGTTAACCCAAATAGGACTTAAAAAAATACGACGTATTGGGCATACTATGGAGTTTGAGCAAATCAAAGAATATGTAACCGGTGATGATGTTCGTACCATTAACTGGAAAGCTTCTGCAAAACATGGCAATTTGATGATCAATCAATTTCAGGATGAAAAATCTCAACCTATATATTCTATAATCGATGCGAGTCGTGTTATGAAAATGCCTTTTAAAGGATTGAGTCTTCTGGATTATGCTGTTAACAGTACACTCGCTTTTTCTAATATTGCCTTAAAAAAACATGATAAAGTAGGGATGTTATCTTTTTCTAATACAGTAAATGATTTTTTGCCGTCTAGCGGAAAGAAAACATATATTAATACTATTTCTGAAACACTTTATAATGTCAAAACCCAGTTTCTTGATTCTGATTATGGGTTGTTATATACTCATGTTAAACGACAAATAAATCATAGAAGTTTACTCTTGTTATATACTAATTTTGAACACATATCATCTTTAAAAAGACAACTTCCATATTTACAGGCATTAGCAAAAAAACATTTGCTGGTAGTCATCTTTTTTCAGAATACAGAGCTTGATCATCTTATCCAACAACATGCAGAAGACCTACAAACCATTTATGATCAAACTATTGCACAGCAATTTGCATATGATAAAAAAGTAATGGTAAAAGAGCTACAAAAACATGGAATACAAACTGTACTAACTACTCCAGAAAATCTTACTGTTAATACGATTAATAAATATTTGGAGATTAAAGCCCGAGGGTTATTATAAGTAAAGCTTGTTTACAACTACTGCTTCTCTAAAATTACTATTTTCTATTTTTTAAACATATTCGTACTACTAAGCGCTATACATTCTTTGTTGTTATCTTGAAAAAAAAACTATATTTACCCGCTATGCATTAAACAATTCATTAGCATTAAACTTACTAAAAAACACAAACATGACAATTAAAAAATCAATAATTATAGCTGTTTTAGCTTTAGGGGTTTTGGGAGCTTGTACAGAGAAAAAAGAAAAAAAAGAAGAAAACACAGATCCTGCTAAAGTAGAAGCTACTCAAGAATCAACACCAGAAGTTAAAAAAACCGAAGAGGTTGATGAAGCTGAAAAAGCAAGATTAGACAGCATCCAACAAGTAAAAGAACATGGACACGCACATTAATCTATATTGCAAAAATGTTTAAAAACACTAAAACATTCTCTATATTTCTAACTCTCGTGTTGATTTCAATAACAGCAAACGCGCACGGAGTTGATGATGAGACACAGTCTTTTTTATTAGGAAATAAAGGGATTGCTTTTGGTCCGTTTCTATACATCGGTGCAAAACATATGATAACAGGATATGACCACCTACTTTTTCTGGTAGGAGTCATTTTCTTTTTATATCGAACAAAAGAGATATTATTATATATAAGTTTTTTTACAATCGGTCATAGTTTTACCTTATTACTTGGTGTAATGGCAGATATTAATGTAAACGCTTTTTTAATAGACGCCATTATCGCGTTATCAATTGTATATAAGGGATTTGACAACCTAGGAGGGTTTAAACATTTTTTTATAAAACAACCCAATACCAAAATAGCCGTATTAATTTTTGGATTGTTTCATGGTTTTGGATTAGCGACCAAATTACAAGAATTTAATTTTGATAAAGAAGGGCTTTTTGTAAATCTAATCGGTTTTAATGTAGGTGTAGAAATAGGACAGTTTTTAGCTTTAGGGTTAGTTCTTATACTTTTAGGGGTTTGGAGAAGGTATAACAGTTACGTTAAATTCTCTAACCTTACCAATATAATTCTTATGGCTGCAGGCTTTTTGTTGTTTGGATTTCAAATGACAGGATATTTTATGACATCACACTAAATTATGACAACAAGTAATACACAGGTAATGAATAAAAAACAACTTATAAAATCAATTTTTATAGCACTGTTTATTGGCCTTGTTGTACTTATAACTGCAGTTTTACCTGCAGAATACAATATAGATCCACTAGGTACAGGAAAGCTTTTTGGTTTTAGCAGATTATATGTAAATGATACCGAAAAAACAAAACCTATCGATACGCAGCCAGTTTCTCAATTAAATTTCAAGAAACTGAAATTAGAAAAATTAGGTTCTCCGGCCAGCGTACCTAAACCCATAGAAGCAAACAATCCACCCCCATTAGAGCAATTCGCAGAACAGAATGATACAATTAATGTGACTGTACCCGCAGGAAAAGGCATAGAATACAAGTTCAAAGCATTAAAATATGGAAGTATAAAGTATGAGTGGAGTACTGCTAGTGATGCTATTGTTTATATTGATTTTCATGGAGAAGTACTACAAGAGAACCCTCCAGAAAATGTGTTTTACGAAAGTTATACATTGGCATATTCTAACAATATGGCAGGAACACTTACGGCTCCTTTTGAAGGTAAGCATGGTTGGTATTTCAGAAATAACAATAAAGAAGATGTCACTATAACAATAAGACTAAAAGGACAATACAAACTATTTAGGAGATAGAGAACTTATACAAAAACTTCAAATTTCTGACTTCCTATTCAATAAACACTTCAAGAATACATTTCAAGAATACATTTCAACCTACAAAAATGACAACTGGGGAGTTTCTTATTGTTCTCAAATAAAGATTTATAGACTTTTGATTCATCAAAAAACAAATAACTATAAAACTTTATCTTATGAAAACTCTAGCATTATTAGCCGCACTTTTGGTGTCTAACTTTCTTCTTCAAGCTCAAGATAATACAGAAGGAGTAACTATCACGGTAACTGTTCCTAATATAACAAGTTCTGAAGGAGAAGTTCTTTTTGGGCTTTATGATGAACATACTTTTATGAAATCCGCTCCAATCAAAGGCAAAAAAAGCACAATTGTAGATGGTGTAGCAAAAATTACTTTTTCTAATGTTCCTAAAGGAGTATTTGCTATTAGTTGTTTTCATGATACAAATGGAAATAATCGAATGGATTTTGAACCTAACGGAATGCCAAAAGAAGATTATGGAGTATCTAATAATAATATGAGTTATGGTCCTCCCCTATGGAACGAAGCTAAATTTGAGGTAAGTTCAGAAAATCTAGAACTAGAAATTAGAATCTAATTATAAATCTATATTCATCAATCTATTAAAACCTGATTAACAGGTAAACCAAAAAAGGAATTGCATTTCATCTATGCAATTCCTTTTTTCATCTTAAAAGCAATAGACAAAATAAATTTTTAATAATTATTTAATAAATAATATCAATAGCTTTTATATTTTTGTTCCCAAAATACAAACCATGACCATAACACAACTAAAATATGTTTTAGCAGTAGCTGAGCACAAGAATTTTACGAAGGCTGCAGAGAAAACTTTTGTGACTCAACCTACACTAAGTATGCAAATTCAAAAGCTTGAGGAAGAACTGGATATTCTCATCTTTGATCGCAGTAAAAAACCTATTGAACTCACAGAAATTGGTAACAAACTTGTTCAACAAGCAAAAAATATTGTAAACGAAAGTGAACGAATTCAAGATATTGTAGATCAGCAAAAAGGCTTTATTGGCGGTGAATTCAAATTAGGTGTAATCCCTACGATAATGCCTACTCTTCTGCCTATGTTTTTAAATAATTTTATAAAAAAATACCCAAAGGTAAAATTAAAAATAGAAGAGTTAAATACAGAAGCTATAATTGAACGTCTTCTCGATGGTCATTTGGATGCTGCTATTGCTGCTACTCCTTTAGAAAATGAAAACATAAAAGAACGTGTTTTATATTACGAACCATTTGTAGGGTATATTCCTTCTACTCATAGATTAAATCAGAAGAAAAAAATTGACATTGATGATCTTGATATTGATGACATGCTTCTTCTAGAAGATGGTCATTGTTTTAGAGATGGTATTATTAATTTATGTAAAACTCAAAAAAGTTATGAAGAGGATCATTTTCAGTTAGAAAGTGGAAGTTTTGAGACACTTGTAAAACTTGCAAATGAAGGTTTGGGGATGACACTTCTTCCTTATTTACACACATTAGATATAAAGAATGGTGAAAAAAGTAATCTTCACTACTTTAATGAGCCTTCTCCTGCAAGAGAAGTGAGCTTGATTTTTAATAAAAGTGAACTAAAAATGCAAATTATTGATGCTTTACATACTACTATTGCTGGAGTTGTAAAGGGGGCTATTACGTTTCAAAATGTAAAAATCATTAGCCCTATGGCAAAAATAAAAAGCGACTAGAAAGTCGCTTTTTTTTTATGATTTTAAATAGATTAAACAAGATTGCAATTCTGGTTGTTTCATTGTTAATGATTGAATCCAGATTTTTAATTCTTCAATCTCGTGAGGAAGTAGTCTGTTTAGTGCTTTTAAAACTTCCTTAGTAAAAAGATTAACGTCAAAACTTACTTTTTTAAGCACAGTTTTTGTGTAATCAAACATTGCTCTAGCCATAAATTAATAGGGGTTTAAAAAAATGTTAGGTTTAAACAAGTAATTGTAGGAATAATCTTATAGTTTTTAAAGTTGTTCTAGCTAATATATGTAAATAAAACTAAAAAAATAGTCTTTTGGCGCTTATTTAACACTGTTAAAAACTGTTATCGCCATCTAAAAGATCTCCCAAACCACCAAGAATACTGCCTTCACCTTTACTTTTCCCTCCTCCTCGAGGGGCCAATGCCAATACTCTATTGGCAAGTCTGCTAAATGGTAAAGATTGTATATACACGACTCCCGGACCTGTTAATGTAGCAAAAAACAATCCTTCGCCTCCAAAAATAGTATTCTTAATCCCTCCTACAAATTCTATATCATATTGTATTCCCTTAGAAAATCCGATAATACAACCAGTATCTACTTTCAGTTTTTCACCAGGTTGTAATTCTTTTCGGGATGTAGTTCCTCCTGCATGAACAAAGGCCATACCATCACCTTCTAATTTCTGCATAATAAAACCTTCGCCGCCAAATAGTCCTCTTCCTAATTTTTTAGAAAATTCTATTCCGATAGAAACGCCTTTTGCTGCACATAAAAATGCATCTTTTTGGCAAATAAATTTCTCACCATAATTAGTTAAATCTATAGGAATAATCTTTCCTGGATACGGAGAAGCAAAACTTACTTTCTTTTTTCCTCCTACCTGATTATAAAAAGCCGTCATAAATAAACTTTCGCCAGTTAACAATCGTTTACCAGCTCCAAATATTTTACCCATAACTCCAGTATCTTTTGCAGATCCATCACCAAAAATCGTATCCATCTTTATTCCATCGTCCATCATCATAAAACTTCCTGCTTCTGCAATCACTCCTTCTTCTGGATCTAGTTCTATTTCAACATACTGCATTTCTTCTCCTATAATTTCGTAGTCGATTTCGTGTGCTGTCATATTTTATATATAATGTTTATTGATTAATGAATCATTTCTTTATGAGTAAGCAATTAAGGTAAAGTGTTACAGTCTAAAAAAAAATATTTCCGATTTTATGTTTTTCATTGTCAGGAGTCAGGAGTCAGGAGTCAGGAGTCAGGAGTCAGGAGTCAGGAGTTGTCCGTCCCTGATATAGGTTGACCAAAAATATGTCAATTTATGAACATAAGCCTAAGAAAGATTAATAAACCTCGTGTTTACTCAGAATCTTCCACACGAAGATTAGTATTAGATTTTGAGCCTAGTAAATTTAGTATTGTTGAGTTAATTCGTCTACATAATGTTTCTGAAAAAAGAATTTATCGATAGGTTTGTACATTTTCTACAATGCCTAAATAACTTCTCGTTGTACTTTTTACTTTTCATTTAGTAGTTTCAAAGAAGCAAAATTTCAAAGCTTAAATTGTAAATAGTATAACCTGCAAACTTTTTACTTTTCACTTTTCACCTTAATTGTCCATTCAAAATTAAATGTAGAAACTTCAATACCATCTTGATTAGTTCCTATCGATTTCATCCATATCGTTTGCCCTTCGCCCGTTTCGATTGTTTTTTTAATAGCATCTTCCACCAAATGTCCATCAGTACATGTAAAGGTAATTCTACCTGTAGCTTTTTTGGTATACGTTGCATTATTACTTGCTACCAGCATTGATATCTTTTTACCACTGTTTCTTATATACCCTATTACCAATGCTCCAGTAGTTAACTCTGCCGCCATTCCTTGCACCGCCCAAAACATAGACTTAAAAGGGTTTTTATTTATCCATCGATGTTTTACACTAACAATACAGCTTGTTCTATCTATATTTTTAACCCTTACTCCACATAGCCACGCAGAGGGTAACTTAAATAGTAAGAATGCATTAAGTTTTCTAGGAGTAATATCCATGAGTTTTATTTTTAGTTCTCACAATATAGGCAAAAGAAATAGTCAAGAAAAGGGTTATAAATCTTAAATTTATGTTAAAATATGGTACTATGTTTTGCATAATACCTTTTTTTAACCATATATTTGCATAAGAAACTATTATATACTTTTACAATGTCAATCAAAAATCACAACAATATCGCAACATTTATGCATCTGGGAGTATTTTCTAAATACTTTATTCCTTTCGGAAATTACATAGTTCCTATATTATTATGGTCTACCAATAAGGACAAATCAGATTTTATAGATGATCACGGTAAAGAAGCAATCAATTTTCAATTAAGTATTCTATTATATACTGTAATACTAGGAATATTTTCTTTTCCGTTTTTTATCTTTCATGTCTTTGGAGATGCAACAATTACAGATTTGTTTCATTTTAATGATTTTTCTATCAACTTTTCTGACGCAGGAGGGTTTAGAACTCTTATAGGAGCTTCATTTATAGGAATTATAGCATTAATCGGGTTTTTTCTGGAAATAATTTTTGTTATTACGGCTGCTTTAAAAGCAAACAAAGGCGAAAGTTACAGATACCCATTATCTATACGATTTATAAAATAATCATCAATCATCAATCAAAAAATGAACAGTTTAACTTTTAAAAATTAGTTTTATGAAGATCGAAAACACAAAAGCGCAAATGCGCAAAGGTGTTCTGGAATATTGCATACTTTCTATCCTTAAGGACGATGATGCCTATGTAGCTGAAATTTTAGAAACCCTTAAAGACGCAAAGATGCTTGTGGTAGAAGGCACGATATATCCCCTATTAACTAGACTCAAAAACGCTGGATTATTGAGTTATCGCTGGGAAGAATCTACATCTGGGCCACCACGAAAATATTATGGACTCACAGAAACAGGAAAATTGTTTCTTAACGAATTAAATACCACTTGGGACGAATTACGAAATGCTGTAAATCTGGTAACCAAACAAAAAAAGAAGTAAGATGAATAAGACAGTTAATATAAATTTAGCAGGCATATTTTTTCATATAGACGAAAACGCTTATCTAAAACTGCAACGCTATCTCAGTGCCATAAAACGCTCATTTACCGATTCACAAGGGAGAGATGAGATTATATCTGATATAGAAGCCAGAATAGCAGAATTGTTCAGTGAAAAAATAAAGGATGAACGACAGGTTATCGGTAACAAAGAAGTAGAAGAAGTAATTGCTGTAATGGGGCAACCAGAAGATTATAGATTAGATGAAGAAATCTTCGAGGATGAACCAAACACATCATATCAGAAAACTAAAACATCAAGACAGTTATTTAGAGATACTACAAGCTCTTATGTTGGAGGAGTAAGCTCTGGCTTAAGTCACTATCTAGGGATTGAACCAATTTGGATTAGATTAGCCTGGGTATTGTTTACCATTTTTTCTAGTGGTGCATTTATTCTGATCTATATCGCTTTTTGGATTTTTGTACCAGAAGCAAAAACAACAGCTGATTTTTTGGCTATGAAAGGTGAAGCTGTTAATATCAGTAACATCGAAAAGAAAATTAAAGAAGGATTTGATGATGTAGCAGATACTGTAAAAAATGTAGATTATCAAAAATATAGTAGCAAGGTAAAAAGTAGTTCTACAACTTTTTTTGAAGCTTTAGGCGATGTATTACTATTCTTTTTAAAGATTTTCGTGAAATTTATTGGTGTGATCCTCATCATAGTGGCCGGTGTTACACTTATTAGTCTATTTATTGGTCTGTTTACGATAGGAACATTTGGATTTATGGATGCTCCATGGGTCGAATATATTGAAGTAGGTAGCCACCCCGAAGTTCCATTATGGTTAGTATCATTAGTAACATTTTTTGCTGTAGGAATACCTTTTTTCTTTTTATTTATTCTTGGATTAAAAATTCTGATAAAAAACCTAAAATCTATTGGAACACCTGCCAAACTAGGCTTATTAGGTGTATGGATATTTTCTCTTATCGGGTTAGGAATTCTTGGAATTAGACAAGCTACACTCGAAGCATATGACGCAGAAGTAATCATGGAAGAAAAAGCACTTCCTATCACTAGTAGCGATACGTTAACCATAAAAATGGAAGGAAATAATAGGTACGCCAAACACCTCCATCATAGAAATAATTACAAAATCAAAAGAGATGATGAAGGTAATCGAGTAATCGTTATCCAAGATATAGAAATATACCTAAAAGCTTCAAAAAGAGATTCGAAAGTGCGAATTACCATAGAAAAAAAAGCAGAAGGAAGATCATATGAAGAAGCCTCAAAAAGAGCCGAAGAACTCAAATATGGATACGAAATAAATGGCAATACACTCTTATTAGATGGATATGCAATTACCGATTATGCCAACAAATATAGAGATCAGGAGATAAAAGTAATCCTAACATTACCAGAAGGAATTACAGTATTTGCGAATGATAACACCTCTGGATTTAATAATTCATGGAAATATGATAATTATATTGCTATCGATGGTAAAGAAGGAGAATATATCAAATTAGTTGATGGGAAATTCGAATGTAAAGAATGCCCAGAAGATGAGAACGATTGGGAATATAACGAATGGAATGAAGATGATGATAGCGTAAACATAAATATAAACTCTGATGACAATGACTTTAAACTAAAAATAGGAGAAGACGGAGTAGAATTAAATAATGAACCTGTAAAAGTAAAAATAGACGAGAACGGAATAGAAATAAAAACCGAAAACTAAATCAAGCTGCTTCTGGCAGAATAATCAAAAAACGAACAGTTAAACATATCAAAACAAACAATCATGACTACACTAGCTAAAATCATTATCACCTTTTGCTTATCAGCTTTATGCTGCTCTTGTAATGTTGTCTTTAATGGTGTTAAAGGCCAGGGAGAAGTAATTAGAAAAGAAAGAACCATTAACCAGGATTTTGATGCAATTAAAGCAAGTAAAGGCTTAGATGTTATCCTAGTAAACAATTCTGATCAAAAAGTAATTGTAGAAGCTAATAAAAACTTGCACGAACATATCGAAGTGTATGTAGAAGGTAATACCCTATATGTTACTTCTGATCAAAACATATATTATGCCGACGAAAAAAATGTATTTGTGTCTTATGACAAAATCAATAAGGTTTATGTTAATAGCGGTGCTAGTATTTCTTCTGAAGAAGCCGTAGTTCAAAAAAATCTTGATCTTAGTGCGACTAGTGGTGCTGATATTAAGTTAAGAGTAAAAGCAGAAACAATAACCACTTCTGTTACTAGTGGAGCTATGATGGATCTTACCGGAAAAGTAAACAACCACAAAGCAAATGCTACCAGTGGCGCAGACATTCGTGCAGAAGATTTGTTAAGTTTAGTATCTGAAGCAAGAGCAACAAGCGGCGCTTCTATCAAAATCCATGCGAAAAATGAGTTTACAGGAAAAGCTACAAGTGGCGCAGATGTTGTATATTACGGAAAACCAGAGAAAGTATCTGAAACAGATAACTCTGGCGGAAATGTTAGAGGTCATTAAGAAGCTAACAACCCAATCAATTTAATCAACCAAAATTAAGCTGTCTGAATAAGCAACCACTAACCAACCTATGCTTTTTCAGGCAGTTTTTATTGATCCCTATCTACTTAAATCATTAATCTTATCTGCAACAGTACCGCGTTCTCCTAACCTGATAATCATTAGTATTATTTTAGCAATCCACCCTGGGTTTGTTATAATATCTGCTTTTTTTACTACTTTAAGATCCCGATCTTCAATAAGCATAGTGATCTGATTTTTTGGTGTACTTGCAACTTCTTTAGCAAATTTCCATGCTCCATCTCTAGCTAGTTGCATGCTGAAATCTATTAAGAAATCATCTACTTTACGGGTTAATTTCAGAATCTTCTTTAATGTTGGCCAAATTTCTGCCAAATCACTGGCTACATCATTGACCAGCAATGATAAGATATCATTAATTTTATCAAAATCATCCTTAAGATCATCAATATTTTTACCTTCAGAAACTTTGGCAGCTGCAATACCCAAATCGAGATTAATATGCGCATTCATTCCTACAAGTAAATGTTGCAACACAATTGGCCAATACGTTGTAGACAATTCCTCTCTTCTCCAAAAAAAATAATCTCTTTAAGGTAACGTTTTGTATCTTATTAGGGTTCATTGTTAGACCGATTTTTAATTGATGCCTTCAAAGCTCGAGCGCAATTCTGGTTGGAATGTAAAAAGCCTTTGATATACCAGTATCAAAGGCTTGTGATAATCTCATTGATGAATCCTTTATGGATATCTCGTTCAGAATATTTTCTTGATTACAATATACATTCTCTTTGGGCATTTTTATTCATTTAAATCAAAAAGAATGGCAAAAAGAAATTTAAAAATGGATATCATTAATCCTAATGCAGCTGGAATTGATATTGGAAGTCGCTCACATTTTGTAGCAATTAATCAAGAACACTCTGATGTAAAAGAGTTTGGAGTTTATGCTCAGGACATCAAAGAATTACTCAAGTGGTTACTTGAAAATGATGTAAAAACTGTAGCTATGGAATCTACAGGTTCGTATTGGCAAAATTTATATACAGAATTACAGAATTCATCTATTGAGGTGATTCTAACAAATGGAAAATTCACCAAAAATATCAAAGGAAAAAAAACAGATGTTTTGGATTGTATGTGGATTCAAAGACTACATACTTTAGGGCTTTTAAGTGGCAGTTTTTTACCTGATTTAGAAACAGAACACCTAAGAACTTTGGTTAGACACCGCGGTAATTTAATTCAGACTACTTCAAAAGCATCCAAAAGAATGGCTCAAAACATGAGACTAATGAATTTAAGATTAGACATTGTGGTAAAGGACATTGTTGGTTTAACAGGTTTACGAATTATTAATAAAATTTGTAATGGAGAAACAAGTGGAAAAGAACTTGCTAAATTAAGACATGGGAATTGTAAAAAATCAGAAGAAGAAATTGCTAAAGCTTTACAAAGTAATAATCGTCAAGATTACTTATTTGTTTTAAAACAAGAGTTACAAAAATACCAAGACACTCAAAAATTAATAATAGAATGTGATATTGAAATAAAAAATATTTTAGAGCAATTTGTGAATCAAAATGAAATAAAAAAATCACTTTATATTGATAAGAAAGTACATAAAAGAATAAATAAAAACACGCCTAAAAACATAGATTTAAACCTTATTTCATATCAATATTTTGATGGTGTAGATTTATATGCCATAGAAGGATTTAGTCATGGGACTGTCCTTACATTAATGAGTGAACTTGGTGAAAAAGGAATACTAAAATTCCAAAATGCACAACATTTTACATCTTGGTTAAGACTAGCTCCCAACAATAAAATCTCTGGCGGACGTATTCTTAGCAGTAGAACTCCCAAAGGCAGTAATAGACTTAAAATAGCACTAAGACAAGCTGCAAATGCAATTGGAAATTTAAAAGACACTCATCTTTCAAACTTCTTCAATAGAATAGCATACAGAAAAGGTAGAGCCGTTGCTGTTTCTGCTACCGCAAGAAAAATAGCTACAATACTTTGGAATATGCTATACAAGAATATACAATATACTCCTCCAACAATTTATGAGTATCTTGATCAAAAAAGAAAGAGAAAAGTTCTGGAACTTCAAAAGCAAATAGCTAATTTAGACGCTAGAATGAGTAAAATACAACCCGTTTAAAAGCTAGTGAAATCAATGGATGTAGAAAACGTTACTCAGAATTCAAATGCTTTTTCCCAGGATGCGGTTACTTTTTTGTGATCCATATATTCAAAATAAGCATCCAAATACCTCTTGGCAAATATTACATCGAGTCTTTCCATTCGTGGTCCATCATCAAAAAAATTATTTTCTATGCCTTCTTTAACTTTGATTGTTACCTTTTTATATAAAGTAGCAAAATACCCCAAAGGATTATTATTTGTCTTTGATTGAGTTATGATATCTTCTAAAGTAGCAATAACATCATCTATAGTATGGATTGGTTTCAAGGTTATGGTTTGGTTTTAGGTTTTAAAATACTCTTTCTATCGTTCTATTTTATAAATATCGGTTTTCTTTACCTAAATTATGATCTTGCTTATAGCTAAATAATCCTTTTTTCAGTTTTATAGTGTAACTCTTATTAAAATTATGAGTCTGTTTATAATTTGTAACAAGTTTTATTTAGGGCTATACTTAAAGTCAAAAAAAACTGTTTATTACTATATAAATTTCACACAAATATGAGAACATCACTGTTATTATTGACTCTTTTGGTATTAGGGAACACCTACGGACAAAAAGAAAAAATTAAAGGTAATAAGATTGTTAGCACAGAACAACTTGATGTTGAAGACTTTCATACCATAGAAATTCATGAAGGTTTCGAAGTTACATTAGACGAAGGTAGTGATAACCAAGTAAAGATCGAAGCAGATAGCAATCTGCAAGAGGTGATACAGGTAGAAGTTGTAGATAGTGTTTTAACAATTAAGTCTGATCGAGATATGCGACGTGCAAAAGCATTAAACCTTGATATTTCTTATGCATCAGAATTAAGGAAAATTATACTATATGATAAGGTAAATGTAAAATCATTGTCTCCTATTAATACGAATAAATTAGTCGTAAATGCTAATGACAATGCTGAAGTATTTCTTACAGCCGATGTCAATCAAATAGATTGTATCACTAATGGAAAATCTATAGTCGAACTACACGTTACTGCTAAGGAAGTTACGTATCAAATTAATGAAAACTCAGAGGTAAAAGGAATAATCAATACAGACAGTCTTAACGTAGATTTATATCAAAAAGGATATGCTAAACTTGAAGGAGAAGTAAAAACAATGTTAGTGCGAGCCGATAGCGATACTGATTTTTATGGCGAAAAATTAAGCAGTAACAAAACTTCTTTAATTGCAGAAGGGACTAGTGATTGCTATATTCTCACCAAAGAAGAAATTAATATTGAAGCCAAGGATAAGACTGAAATATATTTACTTGGCGAACCCAAAGTTACTATTGACACTTTTGCCAATGAAGCTATTTTGTATAAGAAAAATATAGACTACGTTCCTAGTAGGTTTAAGCTAAACTAAAAAGAACATCTCACCAAGTGAGATGTTCTTTTTGATATTATTATTTTTCAGCTTAAGCTGAAACTTCATTACTTGTCTCTACAGTTGCCAGATATCGTTCTGCATCCAGAGCTGCCATACATCCTGTTCCTGCAGCAGTAACAGCTTGTCTATACTCTTTATCCTGAACATCTCCTGAAGCAAATACTCCCGGGATATTTGTCTTAGTAGACTTACCTTCGGTAATTAAATATCCTGTATCGTCCATATCCAACTGTCCTTTAAAGATATCGGTATTTGGTTTATGACCAATAGCTATAAACAAGCCGGTAATCTCGATATCTTCTTTATCTCCGGTTTGGTTATTTACCATTCGTAATCCATCTACTACCTGATCTCCTAATACCTCATCAACTTCGGTATTATACATTACTTTAATATTTGGCGTATTATTTACTCGATGCTGCATTGCTTTAGAAGCTCTCATATGATCTTTACGAACCAACATGGTAACATTATTACATATGTTAGCCAGATAGGTAGCTTCTTCTGCTGCAGTATCTCCTGCTCCTACAATTGCCACATCTTGTCCTTTGTAAAAGAATCCATCACAAACTGCACAGGCAGAAACTCCACCACCACGTAATTTTTGTTCACTAGGTAATCCCAGGTATTTTGCTGTAGCTCCAGTAGAAATAATCACTGTTTCTGCTTCAATCTGGGTAGTGTTATCTACAGTCACTTTATGGATTCCTCCTTCTGTAGTATTAAAATCAACAGCAGTTACCATTCCGATACGTACTTCTGTACCAAAACGTTCTGCTTGTTGTTGTAATTGAACCATCATTGTTGGTCCATCGATACCTTCTGGGTATCCAGGAAAATTATCTACTTCTGTAGTAGTCGTTAACTGCCCTCCTGGTTCCATACCAGTATACATAATGGGTTTAAGATCTGCTCTTGCCGCATATATAGCTGCAGTATATCCTGCAGGACCCGAACCTATAATAAGACACTTTATTCTTTCTATTGTATCAGACATATTCTCTACGTTTTATAGATGTAAAAGTAGCAATTTGATCATAAACCTTACAGTAAAGTTATTAAGAATTATTATCAACCTATAAATACTAGTTATCAGTATTTTTAAAGAATTATAAAACGGTATACTCCCCTTATACAATAATAAAAACGCCTAGATAAAATATCTGGCGTTTTTTTTAAACATTGGTCTAATCTATTTTAGCTTAACTTTCGATACATACCGTTAGACACTTATGTAAATTTTGTTTTTTACCTTATAAAAATTTGGAAAGCTTAATTGTTTTCCCGCACATGTCACTGGTTATTTTGAAGATAACATCTCCTTTTTTACCTTTTTCTGCCCAACGTACTTCTTTACTGGTATTACAGGTAATGCTCGTTTTTGATCCTTTATTAAGAGAAACAAATCCGCTACCCGTATAAATTGTTACTTTTTCTTTTGTATCATTTACTAGCGAAAAACTACTTGCAGCTACAGATACTGTGTTTTTTGTATTAATAGTTGTATCTAGATTGGTAAATGAAGTTAAACTTATTAGACTTATTAACAGTACTACTGTTTTCATATTATTTTTGTTTTTAATTATTATTATTTTACTCAGCAATAGCTGTCATAATCAAACTGATATTGCTTGATATTTTATATGTTTTAAAAATATTAAGACCGAAACTCCAATTTCTAAATTACAATAAAAACGCCAAGAAAATTGCTCTTGACGTTTTTAAGGGTAATCAAATCAATATTAATTTACATTTACGGTTGTGCCACAGCTTTGATTTGCGCTACTAACTAAGGTTCCGTTGCTTGCAGACGAGTTTCCGCTAAAACTATAGTATAAACCTTTCTTACAGCTAAAAGTTCCTCTCCCGTTTGCAGAAACTCGTGATCCATTACTAGAGCCTTCTGCATAAATATAAATATCCTTTCCAGTAGTATTGTTAATAGTCACTTCGCTTTCAAGGCTGCTTTGTCTAGCATCTGCATTTCTTTCTTTAATACGCTTATACTCTGCAGAATTATACCAATCATCTCTTTGTTTATTAATAGCTCCTATTATAAATTTTCTAATCTGATCTATATTTTCAATAAGTGCTTCATTTTTAGGAGTCTGTATCCATTTTGCATATACTTCTTGTTGTTTATTATATGCATTATCCAAATATTCTTGAAGCATCTTATGTGGCTGCATTGCCTTCATTTTTTTAGGAGATTTCATTACCTCTTTCATTTTTTTAAAGCCTCCCATTTTTTTAGCTTGATACTCTAATACAGCCTTGAGTTCGTAATTATCTTTATCCACCCAATCTTCAATCATAAAGATTTTCCCATCCATAAAAACTATCCGATTTCCATCAGACAGTCTATTAATTCTAGGAGAATATCCTATTTCTTTTTGCATTTTTGGGCTTCCTTCATAAACTTTTTCAACATAGGTAATCGGAAATGCTTCATTATCTGGTAAAAACATGGTTTCTTTATGATCATCAGGACGATCAGGATCTTCTCCAAATAACATATAAACCTCCTTATGAGCACCAGGTTGAACTGTATAATCTTTAAAATTGGTGATTTTATATAGCAATACATCTAAACCTCCTTCATAATCACCACTATTACTTTGCTGCGTTAAATACGCTGTATAATTTCCTAGCTGTATAGCTTCTAGTTGTTGGGTTTGATGTTTTATTTCTCCCTGTGCTTTTAGGTTATGACTAAAAAACAGTATGCATACTAATGCTAATAATATGATATTTTTCATTTTATTTTTCTTTAAAGTAATTATTGTATTCAAAATTATAAGGTAACATAGCAACACTATCCCAAATCATAGAACTTAGGATAGTGTTTGACTTATCTTTTTTTAGTGATTATTAGAAATCACAATTTTACGAATACGGCTACTTCCATTATCGGTTACATAAAAAACTCCTGAACCTGCAGAAGCAATACCATAAGCCGAATTGAATGTTGCTGATGGTCCATTACCATCTGCAGAGCCTGTAGCTCCGTTACCTGCAATAGTAGTAACTACTTTAGCTGGCGTAATTTTACGAACTCTACGATTACCAAAATCTGTCACATACAAATTATCATTGGCATCTACAGTAATATCTCTAGGATAGCTAAATCTTGCAGACGTACCTGTATTATCAAGAAAACCTACGGTACCATCTCCTACAATAGTAGCTACTACTCCAGCCGGAGTAATCCTACGAATACGATGATTAGAGTTATCACATACGTATATATCTCCGTTACTGTTTACTGTTAATCCAGATGGGTGATTAAACCTTGCACTAAGACCTGTACCATCAGCAAAACCTACAGTTCCTCCTGCAAGTGTGGTTACCACTCCCGCTGAAGTCACTTTACGAATACGATGATTACCATAATCAGAAACATAGACATTTCCTGAAGCATCGACTGCTATTCCTCTAGGAGTACTAAATCTTGCTGCAGTACCTGTACCATTTGCTGATCCAGATACTCCAGAACCTGCAAGTGTGGTTACTACTCTTGCAGGAGTAATTTTACGAATACGATTATTATTAGAATCTGCTATATAAAGATTATCATTTGCATCTATGGCAATATCATATGGATAATTAAATTTTGCTGCAGTACCTGTACCATCGGTATATCCTGGAGAACCTCCTGCAAAAGTTGTAACTACTCCTACTGGGGTAACTTTACGAATACTATGATTAGTTCCGTCTGCAATAAAGAGATTACCATGGCTATCTACTGTACATCCTGAAGGAAGTGCAAATCTTGCTGCAGTACCCGTAGCATCTACATATCCAGAAGAGTTCCCAGCAAAAGTACTTACAGTTATAGTACTTGTTTCTACTACATCCGTAACATTAATCGTAATCTGTGCAGATGCAGTAAGTGCACCATCATTTACAGTAACTGTTACTATATGACTGCTAAGAACTTCATAATCTAAAAACCCTGATTTTAGTTTGATTTCATTACCTGTAATTTCAAATTCGGCTAAAGCTCCTGTTGAGTTAGCAAGAGTATACGTAAGCGTATCTCCATCAGGATCTGTAGCAACTACGGTTCCTATTACAACACTTGATGTTGAGTTTTCTGCTACACTAAACGTTTGATCTGCAATAACAGGTGGCATGTTTTCATCTACATCGATCACTTTGATAGTAATTTTTGCAGAAGCTTTGGCTTTACCATCGGTTACTTCTACAGTGATTTCATGAGAAGCTTTGGTTTCAAAATCTAGTGTTTTTCCTTCTACAAGGCTTAGTGCTCCCGTTTTGGTGATCTCGAATAGGTTATCACTGTTTGCTGTGATACTAAAACTTAACTCATCTTTATCTGCATCGGTAGCTTTTACAGTACCAAATATATCTGCATCGGCTACAGATTCTGATACATTAAAAGATTGTGCCTCAATTTTTGGAGCATTGTTCGTTGGTTCAGCAATTGTTGTTGTATCATCATCTTTGCTACAATTGGTAAACATTAAAACAGCACTAATTGCAAATGGGATTAAAGTTTTTGATATTTTTTTCATTTTGTTTATTGTTTAAATTTTGGATATATCATTGTTCTTTTAAACATCAACTCCACCCTAGATCTTAAAATCTAGGGTGGAGTTGCATTAATAATTTTAAGGGTAAGTATATGTCGCAACAACTTTACGAATACGATTATTTCCTTGATCCATAGCATAAAAAACCCCAGAACCAGCTGAAGTAATACCAACAAGCGAATAAAATGTTGCAGTTGTACCATTACCATTTGCAGAACCTGTAGATCCAGTACCTGCAATAGTAGTTACTGCTCCACTGGTTGTAACTTCACGAACTCGACGATTACCAAAATCTGCTACATAGAGCTTATTATTTGCATCTATAGTAATATCCCGAGGAGAACTAAACATTGCTGCAGTACCTGTACCATCTGCAAAACCAGAAGTACCATTACCTGCAAGAGTAGTTACTGTCCCTGTAGGAGTAACTTTACGAATACGATTATTACCACTATCACTTACATATATATCTCCGTTATTGGCTACCACTATTCCTGATGGGAGATGAAACTTTGCTCCAAAACCTGTACCATCTGCATATCCTTGATTACCTCCTGCAAGAGTAGTAACTACCCTTGCCGGAGTAATTTTGCGAATACGATTATTACCATAGTCAGAAACATAAAGATTTCCAGAAGTATCAATTGCAATTCCTCTGGGTAAGTAAAATTGTGCCGATGTACCTGTACCATTTGCAGAACCAGGAGAATCTCCTGCAAATGTAGTTACTACTCCTGCCGGAGTAATTTTACGAATACGGTTATTATTATAATCCACTACATAAAGATTATCACTTGCGTCTATTGCAACACCATATGGATAATTAAATTTTGCATTACTACCTGTACCATCTGCATATCCCTGAGAACCTCCTGCAAAAGTTGTGACTACGCCCGCTGGAGTAATCTTACGAATACGATTATTCGTTGCATCCGTAATAAAGAGGTTACCATGGCTGTCTACAGCTCCTCTTGAAGGAAGACCAAATCTTGCTGCGGTACCTATACCATCTGCATATCCAGGAGAGCCTCCTGCAAAAGTGCTTACCGTTACGGTTAATGTTTCTGGTACGTCTGTAACATTAATTCGTACCCCATGTTGTAGAGCAGTAAGATCACCATCGGTTGCCTGTACCGTTACGGTATGACTGGTTTGAGTTTCATAATCCAAGGATTTTCCTGCGGTCAGGCTTATTTCTCCTGCACTATTGATTTCAAAAAGACCTCCTGGATTGTTATTAAGCGTATAAATTAAAGTGTCTCCATCTGGATCTGTAGCAGTAACAGTAGCAATCATAACCGTATCATCAATATCTTCTGCCTTACTAAAGGTATAATTACGATCTGGGAATCTTGGTATTTCATTTAGATCGTTTATATTAATTTGTACATCAGCCTTTGCCAATAGGTTATTATCAGAAACGACTACTTTCATTGTATAACTCGAATGTGTCTCATAATCAATATTACTCCCAGCAACTATGCTTATTTCACCAGTATCTGATATTTGAAATGCACTTGTGGAAGGATTTACAAATTCAATACTAAACAAAAGCGTATCGCCATCGGGGTCAGATGCTACAACAGTACCTATTACGGTTGATGAAGCACTATTTTCATCTATATTAAAACTTTGTGCAGCAATAACAGGAGGCATATTTTCATCTTCATCGATAACAGTAATGGTAACTTTTGCAGCTGCTTTGGCTTTACCATCGGTTACCTCAACAGTAATCTCATGAGTCGTTTTGGTTTCAAAATCTAATGTTTTTCCTGCTACAAGGCTTAATGCTCCTGTTTTGGTGATCTCGAATAGATTATCACTATTTACTGTAATGCTATAACTTAACTCATCTTTATCTGCATCGGTAGCTTTTACAGTACCAAATATATCTGCATCTGCTGCTGTTTCTGATACGTTAAAAGATTGTGCTGCGATTTCTGGAGCTTTATTGGCTGGTGGAGAAGTTGTTGCATCATCATCTTTACTACAATTTGTAAAGATTAATACAACGCCAATAACAAACAATAGTAAAGTTTTGGATAAATTTTTCATTTTGTTTATAGTTTAAACTTTGGGTATATCATTGTTTTTATGAATCATCAACCCCATTTCAGGTCCTAAAACCTGAGATAGGGATTGAATTCGTATATTTTTTGATTTATTGAATAATGATCTTACGGATACGGTTATTACGTTCATCGGCTACATATACGTTTCCTGATGCATCTACTGCTACTCCAGAAGGGTGTCTAAATTTAGCAACTGTACCGATCCCGTCGGCAAAACCACTAATGGAGCCGGCTATAGTGGATACAACTCCAGCAGAAGTAACCTTACGAATACGCTGGTTTAATCTATCTGCTACATATACATTACCCGAAGCATCTACAGCTACCCCTGTAGGATTAAGAAATCTAGCTGATGTACCAGGACCATCAACAAAACCAGCAAGAGCTCTACCCGCCAAAGTAGTAACCACGGCAGCAGGTGTAATTTTACGAATACGGTGATTCTGATTATCGGCTACATATAGGTTTCCATTGGTATCTACAGTTATTCCCGAAGGATTATCAAATCTAGCCCCAGTACCTGTAGCATCAGCAAATCCCTCTTGAGACCCTGCAAAAGTAGATACCGCTCCCGCAGGAGTAATTTTACGAATACGGTGATTCTGATTATCTGCAACATAAATATTTCCCGAGCCATCTACTGTCACTCCTTGAGGGTGATTAAATCGTGCTCCTGTACCTGTAGCATCTAGGTAACCTTGAATACCTCCTGCCACAGTAGTTACTACTTTTGCAGGGGTAATTTTACGAATACGGTGATTGTTTCGATCCGCAACATATACATTTCCTGCTGCGTCTACAGCTACTCCAAAAGGGAAATTAAATCGAGCTGTAGTAGCATTACCATCTGCAAAACCCGGGGTACCAGATCCAGCATAAGTACTAATCACTCCTGACGGGGTAATTTTACGAATAACATGATTAGAAAAATCTGCTACATATACATTTCCTGAGCCATCTACAGCCACTCCTGTAGGATCATCATATAAATTAGCAAAACCTGTACCTATTGATGTTACACTTACGTCTATAACATCAGTTACATTAATGATAATATCTTGCGTGGCACTTGCATTACCCGCAGTAGCTTTTACTTTTACAGTATGTGTGGTATCTGTTTCATAATCTAAAAATTTCCCTGTAGCCAAGCTTATCTCTCCCGAACTATTAATCTCAAAAAAACTACCAGGGTTTACCTGAAGAAAATACGTTAGTGCAGCATTTTCAGGATCCGTAGCCGTTACCGTAGCAATGATCACTGTATCATCAATATCTTCTGGTTGACTAAAAGTATAATTCCGATCCGGGAATGTTGGAGCTTCATTTACATCTGTAACAGTAATAGTAATCTGAGCAGATGCTGTAAGTGTACCATCGTCTACAGTAACTGTTGCGGTATGACTTGTTAGCGTTTCATAATCGAAAAATCCTGATTTTAGTTTGATTTCATTACCAGCCATCTCAAATTCGGCTACAGCACCGGCAGGATTAGCTATAGTATACGTAAGGTTATCATTATTAGGATCGGTAGCAATTACAGTTGCCAGAACAGCGTTTAATGCTGGGTTTTCTGATACGGCAAAACTTTGATCTGCAATAACAGGTGGCATATTTTCATCTACATCCACTACCGCGATAGTTATCTTTGCTGCCGCTTTGGCTTTACCATCGGTTACTTCTACAGTAATCTCATGAGTCGTTTTGGTTTCAAAATCAAGTGTCTTACCTGCCACCAGGCTTAGTGCTCCTGTTTTAGTAATTTCGAATAGATCATCACTGTTTGCAGTAATGCTATAACTTAATGCATCTTTGTCTGCATCGGTAGCTTTTACAGTACCAAATACATCTGCATCTGCTGCCGATTCTGATACGTTAAAAGACTGTGCCGTAATTTCTGGTGCTTTATTAACCAGAGGGGTCGTTGCATCATCATCTTTACTACATGATAGTGCCAATATTGCTACAAAAAGCAACAGTAGTTTTATTGTTTTCATACTCTGTTTTTAATTATTTGAAAAAGGTTCTATTTTACGAACACTATGATTTGATTCATCTGTTACATAAAAAACTCCGGATGCATTTACTGTAATCCCTGCGGGTTGTCTGAATCGCGCTGTTGCTCCGGTACCATTTACAAAACCAAAATCATTCGATCCAGCAAGAATACTTACAACACCAGTAGATGTAATCTTACGGATACAGTGATTACTTCTATCGGTTACATATAGATTTCCTGAATTATCAATAGTTATACCTTCTGGAGTATTAAATCTCGCTTGCGTACCTGTGCCGTCTGCAAAACCTTGATTAGTTCCTGCAAACGTAGTAACTACACCTACCGGAGTGATTTTACGAATACGGTGATTAAAACCATCTGTTACATATACGTTATCATTATTATCTACTGCAACATCATGTGGAGCTTTAAACATGGCTGCGGTACCTGTGCCATCTGCAAAGCCGCTAGAGCTTCCTGCAAGGGTAGTCACTACACCAGCGGGAGTAATTTTACGAATACGATTATTTCCATAGTCTGCTACATAAATATTACCATTACTATCTACATCTAATCCATAAGGTTCATTAAACTGTGCAGCTGTACCCGTGCCATCTGCAGAACCTACAACACCAGAACCTGCGAGTGTAGTCACCACACCTGCTGGAGTAATTTTACGAATGCGATGATTTATATAATCTCCTACATATATATTATCATTTGCATCTATAGCAATACCATATGGAGCATGAAACTTTGCAGCAGTACCCGTGCCATCTGCGTATCCAAAAGTACTTCCTGCAAAAGTGCTCACTACCCCTGCCGGAGTAATTTTGCGAATAACATTATTGTTTCGGTCTGCTACATAGATATTACCATTACTATCAACATCTACTCCTATTGGAGTTGAAAACTGCGCTGATGTACCCGTACCATTTGTAAAACCATGAGTTCCGTTACCTGCTAGAGTACGAACCCTAAATGCTTCATCTCCCGATTCTAAAACATCGGTTATTTTAATATATATTCTAGCCGAACTTTCTCCTCCATTTCCATCAGAAACTGTTATCGTAATTGCATAGTTAGTCCTTGATTCGTAATCCAAAACTTTATTAGGAGCAAGACTTAGTATCCCATCTCCTGCAACATCAAATAGGTTATCATCATTATCTTTAATTCTATAGGTTAATGTATCTCCTTCTGGATCTGTTGCTGTTACGACATCAATAACAGAATTTGTAACATCTTCGGCTACTGTAAATGTTTGATCATCAATTACTGGTGATTGATTTTCGTTTACATCTGTCACGGTAATTGTTATTTTTGCAGATGCTTTGGCTTTACCATCAGTTACTTCTACAGTGATTTCATGTGTAGTTTTAGTTTCAAAATCTAATGTTTTTCCTGCTACCAAACTTAGTGCTCCTGCTTTTGTGATCTCGAATAGATCATCACTGTTTGCGGTAATACTATAACTTAATGCATCTTTGTCTGTATCGGTTGCTTTTACGGTACCAAATACATCTGTATCTGTCGCTGATTCTGATACGGTAAAGGATTGCGCCTTGATCTCTGGCGCTTTATTAACTGGTGGTGTAGCATCATCATCTTTACTACAAGATAGTGCTAGTATTACTATACCTAGCAAAAGTAATTTAATTGTTTTCATAGTACAGTTTCTCATTATTATGGGTTACTTTTTTTGATGTTTGTTTTCGATGTATACTTGAGCGTGTTAGAAAAGGAAGGGATTCCTTCTAATAGTTTTTTAAGAATATTTTGTTTCTAGATAGTTACCAATTACTAAAACAGTGATATAACTATGTTTTGGTTTAGAAAAATGCAATACATTCTGATATGAATATTTAAATAGGTGTAGTTGTTTTACCATATTTCATTTTTTGAATTACTAATCATTGGCAAGAATACAGACAACTACGCAGAAGCAAACAAATGAGTTTGTGAAACGCTATTTGAGTTTGTGAATGGAAATAATCTATTGTAAAATAAGGTAATCTATTGATAGTATGAAGTATACCCTTATATATAAGTGAAGTAGTAATTTACATTTTTTAGAAAGTCAATTCTTCTTTGTTAAACTGAGCCTGTCGAAGTTTAATACTATTATTATTTAATTAGTCTTCGATAGGCTCAGACAGACATCTAGCCTTAAATTTATTTATAGACCTTCTATACGATCATAATGATTAATCTCTAGCTCATTGTTTGATCTGTTTCTTCTGTAGTATTTCTTTTTCGGTGGGCAATAATTTGCTGGTATCGTTCTGCCAGTGTCGCTAATTCTCTTTGCAATACATCATATATATTGTTTTCATCGAGTTCTATATAGGCTTTTATCCTGCTTACCAATTCGGTATATACGGTAATGGCTTCGGGTTTGATTGTGGTAAACGACGTTTTATTGTGTTTACTCTCTTCTTCTATACGATCACCATATAATGCTCTAAATTTTTGATTGGTTACCTTAAGATGATCTGCCCAATACTGTAGTTCTACTTTTTGCAAAGCTGTTTTTAAAGTATGCTCTGTTTCGAGATCACTAATAAGATTATGAATAGCTGCACTTTCTGATTCATAATTCATACGGGCAATACTTCCCCCATAACTATCAATACGATCTAATAATAACTGGGCTGCGGCTTTTACTTCAGCATCTTTGTGATAGGTGTTCATCAAAAAACCATATCGAAGGCCAGTTACGGCTTCATCACGATGACGGTCAAGCTCATCTAGTTCTTTGGTAAATTCCTTTTCGCGTTCATAGATTAAAGCGTCATCTAATCGAGCTACTATTTTCCTTAAAGGGTCAACCTTTGTCTGGATATGAAGTGCTACCGGATCATTTTTTTCGCAAATATCTACTGTATTGCGTAAAAACTCTATTAATTCTTCTTTGTGAAGAAAAACAAGATTACTGGATGTTAACATAATTTTGGTTTAGATTTTAAGATATTATAAGTAACAAAAATCTTTGCTAAATATTTCACAAAACAAACCACAAATAACTAATTAACAACACATTAACATTTACACGCACTTCAGCAGATTCATGCATAGACCATAGCGATTTCCTACGCCCTGCAGCGAATCCATATGTAAATCATAGCGATCCCCTGCACCCTGCAGCGAATCCATATGTAAATCATAGCGATCCCCTACACCCTGCAGCGAATCCATGTGTAAATCATAGCGATCCCCTGCACCCTACAGCGACCCCATGTGCATACCATAACGATCTCCTGCACCCTGCAGCGAATCCATGTGTAAACCATAGTGATCTCCTGCACCCTGCAGCGAATCCATGTACATACCGTAGCGATCTCCTGCACCCAGCAGCAACCCCATGTGCATACCGTAGCGATCTCCTGCATGCTGTGTACTGGTTTTAAGAAAATAGTATAAAACTCTTTTCAGCATTTTTATGATCTATTCTGGTCTTACTTTTACATAAGGATTGTATTTTAGTATATAAAAAATCATTACCTATAGTTTCTACATTCAATACATAAGGTACTATGGTAATTATAGAATGTTATTAATAATAATTTTGAACATATAAAATAAGATGGATACTATAAGTAGTATTATTAAAAAGGCTCAGGACGATTTATTTCCCGAATTAGAGAAAAAAATTCGTTTGGAGTTACAAAAGAAAGATAAAAATTGGCTTATTGACCAGATTATTTACCTTACCTGTGAAAGACATAGTTTACATGAACAGAAAAACAGGTTTGAAGATATGAAGAAGCGTCTGGATCGAATACATAAGGTAGGTTATGATGATCAAGCCTTAATGAACTTTGTGGATAAGTATCGAAAAATTAGTAGAAAAGATCTAGAAGAGTCTCGTTTCCTTATTAACCCGCCGCACATGGGTTTAGCAACTATTGAACCTCATCAAAGATCACAAAAAGGTGAGATCTTACTCGAAGAAGCACGAGATATGCTTTATTTGGCTTTATATGGTGATACAACTATTAATGTTAATTTGACACGAGGACAGGAAGAGGTTTTGACCATAATATTACCTCTTAGTAAATCGGACTCGCTATTTTTTCTAAAAGCAGTTACAGAAGTCAATGCCGACGGAACCTGGAGTGATCCAGAAGGGGTGTCAAATGATGATCATACTAATAATGTCGGATTACAAGTAGAGTTTGGTGATCATAAAAAGGGCAGTATTGGAATGGCCATATTTGTAGCATTAAACTTAATCAATCTTTTACATGTAAATGAACAAATTTTTTATGCCCGTATGGAAAAGGTAGAGCGAAGTTCATTGCAATCGCTGTAAAACAAGTATTTCTGATGCATCAAACTCAGTTTAATACTTTTTTTGAAAAGGCATTCTAATTTCTACTCGGGTACCGATAGCCAATTGATCATTATATAAATCAAATATCTGATATCCCACATCTGTACCATACTGATCTTTTAAGATTTCTAATCGCTGTTGTATAGCATTTAAGGCAAAAGATTCATGGTGATTACCTTGTCGCTCCTGTATCTTCTTTGCTTCCTTTCTACCAATACCATTATCGATGATCGTACATAACAAGTGATCTGTAAAAGTAAAATCTATAGTAAGTTGTTTTTTACCTGCTTTGTGTAATAAACCATGGATCAGTGCATTTTCTATAAAAGGTTGTACGATTAGAGAAGGAACCAATAAACCCTCTGTATTGGTATGTTGAATTGTATAAGTAAAGTCATCTTCAAACCTTAATTTCTCTAGTTGAAGATATATTTCTAAAAACTCTAATTCTTTATCAATAGCAATAAAGTTTTTATTAGAGTAGTTTAAGGTATTTCTAACCAGTTGTGAGAACAATACTACATAATCGTATGATGAATCTGTATTTTGCTGAAGGATTAAATCCTGAATAGAATTAAGAGAATTAAATATGAAATGAGGATTCATCTGCGACCTTAGCGATTTTAATTGTAGTAGAGCCAATTCTGTTTTTTTAGACTCTTTTAATTCTTTATAAGCTAACTCCAACTTTTTCTCATTACGGATATTAAGTTTTTTAAAATAATTAACTATTGCGTAAATACAATAAAATAAAATTATGACCACTACACCATTTATCCTGTTCGGGTGATCTTTAGAGTATATATCAAGATAATAATAAGGAATAAAAAAACAAGCTATACTTACCAATGTAAATATTATTGGTAAAGTTTTTTTTTGATAAATCGATAAACTAATTCCCGGAATTAGAAGGAAGTAATACTCTGTATAAATCCCAGGGTTAACCATTATAGTAGATAAATTTATAAAAATGAATAAATATAAAATCCACAACATTTTTGCGAACCCAAAAAAACCTTTCTTATTACATATCAATACAGAAATTAAATAAAATTGGGATATATAACTTATGATATGCGAACTTAGAGGTTTTTGAATAAAAATTAAATCTCCTATATAAAAAAGTATACTGGTATGTAAAGCAATCAGTATATAAATATTTACCAGTCTTGTATGTTTATTTTGTATCGCACTAAACTCATCGTGGATACCAATAGCTATTATTTTTTTGTACCAGACTGTTATTCTTTTTATCATCCTTTATCCCTTTATAAAATCAAATATCCCTATTAATCAGTATTTTTTCTGAAAAGGCATTCTGATTTCAACTTTTGTCCCTGTAGCATACCCATTATCATATAAATCAAATACCTGGTATCCTACTGCTGTACCATATTGTTCTTTTAAGATTTCTAATCTCTGTTGTATAGCTTCTAACGCAAAGGATTCATGGCTGCCCCCTTGTCGCGCCTGAATTTTCTTTGCCTCTTTTCTACCAATACCATTGTCGGTAATCGTACATAACAAATGATCTGTAAATGTAAAATCTATGATGAGTTGTTTTTTACCTGCTTTGTGTAATAAACCATGGATTAGGGCATTTTCTATAAAAGGTTGTACGATTAGTGAAGGAACAGATAAACCTTCTGTATTGGTATGTTGTATAGTATATGTAAAATCATCTTCGAACCTTAATTTCTCTAGTTGAAGATATATTTCTAAAAACTCTAATTCCTTATCAATAGCAATAAAATTTTTATTAGAGTAGTTTAAGGTATTTCTTACTAGCTGTGAGAACAATACTACATAATCGTATGACGAATCTGTATTTTGCTGAAGAATAAGATCCTGAATAGAATTAAGCGAATTAAATATAAAATGAGGGTTCATTTGAGACTTAAGAGACTTGAGTTGTAAAAATGCTAATTCATTCTTCTTACTTAACTCTAGTTCTTTATAAGCCACTTCGAGGTCTTGCCTACTTTTATTTAATTCAATTTCCTTTTTTCTATTTAAGGATTGGGAATAATTTAGAATTACATAAGTACCAACAAAAATGGACAAAATTGGAACTGGGTACATCATTTTTTCTGGATACAAATCTGTAGTTATTACAAAAGGGATGTAATATAATCCCCAACAAAGTACCATTATTAATAATGTCATCCACTTATTATCAATTAACACCAGGGCTATCAAAGGGCATAAGAAATAAAAATTCTCCATCAAAATAGAAGGCTCAACAAAGTTTGCAAAAACAAATATGACAAAAATGAGCACCAAGATAAATAAGATACGTGCTAATAAAAGTTTTTTATGCTTTTGCAGAAAAACTATACTCATTATTGTAATAAAAGAAAAGAAACGCACTTTTAACCCTTCTATTAAAGTTTCTGCAAAAAAATAGTCAAAAGCAGTAAAAGAAATAAGAAACACAAACCATGTTAAACAAAAAGCATTTAATAATCGTATTCTTTTGTGCTCTACCATATTATCTTGATAGATACCTGTATTTATAAGTTGTTTATATAGCCTTTTTATTTTAGTCAATTTATACATAATTATTAAACCTCATCAATATCTCTTTTGAAAAGGCATCCTGATTTCTACTTTGGTACCTTTCGAAATATCATTATCATAAAGATCATATACCACATAACCCACTTCGGCACCATATTGCTCTTTTAAGATTTCTAATCGTTGTTGTATAGCTTCTAAAGCAAAAGATTCATGATGTCCTCCTTGTCGCTCATGGATTTTCTTTGCTTCTTTTCTACCGACACCATTATCGGTTATAGTACATAAAAGATGGTCTGTAAATGTAAAATCTATCGTGAGTTGTTTTTTACCTGCTTTGTGCAGTAATCCATGGATCAGAGCATTTTCTATAAAGGGCTGTACAATTAGTGAAGGAACAGACAAACCTTCTGTATTCGTATGCTCTATCCTAAATGTAAAATCGTCTTCGAACCTTAATTTCTCTAATTGAAGGTATACTTCTAAAAATTCTAGTTCTTTATCAATAGCAATAAAGTCTTTATTAGAGTAGTTTAGGGTGTTTCTAACTAATTGCGCAAATAAAACAATATAATCATAAGAGGCATCCGTATTTTGCTGAAGGATTAAATCCTGAATAGAATTAAGAGAATTAAATATGAAATGAGGGTTCATTTGAGATTTTAAAGATTTCAATTGTAAAAATGCCAACTCATTCTTTTTGCTTACTTCTAATTCTGAATACGCCTTTTCTAACAGTAGCTTTTGCGTTTCTATAATGCTATTCTGTTTCTGTAATTTATCATTATTCTCTTTTAAAGCCAGTTCGTTCTTTATGTTTAGATTTTTAAAGAGATTCACAATAAAAAATACCCCTATGAAAATAAATGCAAAGTTGAGGTAACCAAAATACTTTTCGGGGTAATTGTGATAAAAATGATTAGGAAGGTAAAACACTATAATAGAAAGTATCAGTACCGTATAATTGACATATTTTTTATCAAAAAACAATAAAGAGAGCATCGGTACAATTACATATTGATATTCTCCATAAAACCCTCGAAATGCATAATTAGCATGAAAAAAAATTAATGCCATTATTACCATTATAAAAACTCCTCTTGAGAGCAACAGTTTCTTTAGTTTTTGTAGGTACAATATTCCACAGTAAATTAATATCTGTGTAATCACAACTATAAGTCTATAGAAAGTCAAATCCTTAGTTATAGCATCAAAACATAAAAAAAACAGTGCATTAAACAAGATAATTAGAACGCTCACATTAAGGATTTTAGAACGTTTTATCTCTAATGGAGTACTATTTTCAGTTATCCCAAGATTAACTAATTGTTTTATTATTTTCATATAAGGGGTCTACCGTATTGTATTTTCAAAAGAGCTAAAACGTGTTCTTGATATTTTAGCGGTTATATTTTGCACCAATGTTATAGTTAAACTGGATTTATTAATGACTTCAATATACTTTAAATTTATCACCCAAGTTCTGTGAGAGCGAAAAAAAGAGGCATCATCGGGAAGTAGGTTTTCAAAGTATTTTAGATTTTTACTCGTGGTCACCGGCTTGTTTTCAGTCGTATAAATTTTGCTATAGGATCCGTCTGCTTCAATAGCAATAATAGTATTAATAGCAATAATACGTCTATTGCCTAATTCGGGAAGTATGATTTGTTTAAACTCTTTTTCTTTTATGGAGTTTAGTAAAGTCCGATAGTCCTCTATCTTTTTTTGTTTTTCTATTTTGCTTTGCAGTTTTTCTACGGCTGCAATCAATCGTTTTCTATCAATAGGTTTTACCAAATAATCTATAGCCGATAACTCAAAAGCTTTTATAGCATACTCATCAAAGGCAGTTACAAAAATGATTTCAAAATTCATTTCTTCAAAGAAATTTGCGATCTCATATCCTGCATAATTTGGCATCTGAACATCTAAAAAAACAACATCAGGTTGTAGTTTTTTAATTTCTTCAACAGCATCTTCAAGGCAAGAGCATTGCGCAAGAATATCGATATTCAGATCACAACGCTTTATCAAATTAGATAAAACATTTCTTGCCCTCTGCTCATCATCAACCAATATTGCTTTAATTACATTCATGCAACAAAAATAGATAGTTTACCCTTAGAAGTCATGTTGTAGTTTGTGAATCGTAATTTGGGTTTATAAACCTTATGTTAGTTAACATACTTACATTCTAAAACATTTTGTCCTGGCACAATACCTTCTGTAAAAACTTTTTGGTAACCACTGCCATTGTATTGTTGTGCAAATGTTGCGTGATGAAAACTACATGTACCATCTTTACGTTTCATAACAATAACACCCGAAATTCGTCTACCAAGTTGTACTCCTAAACTATTTCTATATATACTCCAATCATTACCTGTAAAGTATGCTTTGGTGATGGTTTCTTCCCAATTGTATTGGTTTGCCCATGATTTTGCAGCAACAATAGCTTGTTTTTCTAATGCTGAGTTACTTAACCCTTTTGATGGTAGTCGTCTGTTTTTTATGTCTTTTGCTACTTTGGCTGCATAAGTCTTTTCGACGTACTCTTTTGCCTTTAATGACCAATCTGCCAGTTTTGCATCTATTTTATCCTGAGCTTCTTTACTTACCAGTAAATTTCGTATTACTTTTTGATCTTTATGAAAGTTGTTAAATTTTTCATAGGTACCCCATGTAGATTTCCCTAAATCATTTCCCGAACTATATTTTGCCCATAGTATGGAAAGCGGACTTTCTACAAACATATACTCTCGTCTATTACCCCCAACACTATACACCTCAACACCTAAAACCTTACTCAACTCTGCCATAAAACTATAACGTTCACCATGACCATTAGGAAAATTAAGGCGTATCTCTTTTCCTTTTGTAATGTCTATAGTAACAGAATTAAATGACTCTCCGTTGTGTAGTTCTTTTGCTGCTGGATAATAAAGGTTACTTTCACTATCAACAGCTTGTGCACCAACTCCTCCTGTCATAATCTGTTTTGAAAAGTCTATTGCCCATGCTTCTACTTTAGTTTTAGTCATACCAGCGACCTTAGCTTTATCTTCACTAAAAAAATTAGCATACAAAAAAGTCTCCCAAATACCTTCTCCTATAGCTACTGCAGGTGTTTTGGGAGCTACAGATACATAACTATTTTCATCATAAGGTATCACATAGATCCCCGAGGTACCATAAATTGATTTCCCTGATGCTTTACTAGCATCGGGATTATGGGTATATACCGCTGGCATACATTGTTTACAAGAGGCCATTGCTAACAACTTTACACCATTGTTCTCTCCGATTTGTAAAATTTGTTTTTTTTGACCATCTCGTGAAGGTTCTAATAAATGAACCATTTGATCTTGCGCATAGAGCTGATTAAAAAAAGTAAAACTTAATGCTATTAGTATCTGTAAGTAGTTTTTCATTTTCATAATATACAATTTAAATAGGCAATGGAATATGTTATTCTTTTATAACTTTGTTGTTGTTTGTCTTTAGTACAAGTTGATATACTCCTTGCTTCATCTTTAACACATGCAATTCATAGATATTTTATTTCTCCAGCCATTAATCTTAATAAAAGTAGCTGTTTATAAATAAAGACAATAAAACGATTTGTGAATAGTAATCTGAGTTTGTAAATAGCACAAATTACTTCATTCGATATCAAAATTACACCATAAAAAATACGTTTCATCTTATTAAGCAAGCAACATGAAACTTTAATATTTTAAAATCAGATAAGATATATTACATTTAACCACAAAATAAACGAGATGACAATTTTTAATGTCTTAGATATTTTAGGAACCATTGCATTCGTAATATCAGGTTCGCTAAGTGCAATGCACCGAAAATTAGATCTTTTTGGTATTTTTATCATTGCATTTGTCACGTCTATTGGCGGAGGTACTATTCGAGATATTCTTATAGGTAATACCCCGGTTTCCTGGATGCAAAATACGACCACCATGTATTTGATAGGTGGAGTAACTATATTTTCTATCATTTTTAGAAACAAACTCGATTATCTTAAAGGATCAATTTTCTTATTTGATACCATTGGATTAGGAGTTTTTACTATCATAGGAGTAGAAACAGGAATTAATGCAGAACTAGAACCTATTGTTTCTATTGCTCTTGGAGCTACAACCGGTTGTTTTGGAGGAGTAATTCGTGATATTTTATGCAATGAAATTCCTGTACTCTTCAGAAAAGAAATTTATGCCACAGCTTCTATAGCAGGTGGAGTTTGTTTTATGGTCTTATATTCATTTGATTTGGATCAGAATATCACATATATCTCTACTGCCTTGTTAATCATTTTAATTCGGTTACTCGTAGTAAAATATAAAGTATCGTTACCATTATTTACTACAGCAAATAAAGATCTCACTAATTGATTTTTCCAGATAATTAGTATCTTATTATGCATAATTTTGTTATTTTTCACATAGAATGAAATTCGAACCTAAATCAGATACTTATAAGAAAAAAGTTAAAGAAAGCTTTGAACGTCAACAGTTCATGAAGCTAATCAATGCACAATTGATAGACGTTCAACCAGGGTATTGCGAGATTCATGTACCATATCATTCGAGTTTAACACAGCAACATGGTTTTTTTCATGCAGGCATAATTAGTACAATTGCCGATAATACAGCTGGATATGCCGGTTTTTCATTAATGGAAGAAAACTCTTCTGTTTTAACAGTAGAGTTTAAGATCAATTTAATGGCTCCAGGAGATGGGGAATTGCTAATAGGAAAATCAAGTGTCTTAAAAAATGGAAGAACATTAACTATTTGTAAATCTGAAGTATTTATCATTAAAAACGGTGTTGAAAAACTGTGTGCTGCTGCACAACTAACATTAATTGAACTCAAAAACAGTAGTGATCAGAAGTAACTCAATTATTACTTAAAAATAATTTTATAATTACAGAATAGATAATAAGTATCATTCAATCCATAGAATTATTTACCGCCATAAATATAGGAGTAGTAGGTTTACCCCATCAATCGGGATAGCAAGTATAGCTAGAGTTACCACAGAAAAAGGGTATAAATTTCGTTGGGCGGGTTTGATTATGCTTATCTTTTCTCTTGTTATTCTATATGGATTAATAGTGGAAGGGACATTTTGGTTAAGAAAAGGTTCCTTTTTAATGAAATACGTAAATCATCGTAAAGATTTAGAATTATCCATAAACCAATTGCTTAAGTCTATGATTTTATCTGATAATTCAAAACCAAATTTCGTAAGAGAATATTCGACTTTGGGAGGAATTTCTGGATAAACCTTGCGTTCTACAATATCATATCCTTCTAATTTCTTCAGGGTAACGGCTAACATTCTTGAGGAAATTCCATCTATATTCTTTTTTAACTCATTAAACCTCAATACTTCATAATACCCTAAATTAAAAACACATAACAAACTCCACTTATCTAAAGTAGTTGCTAGCAGGTTTTTTGTCGGGCAAAACCCTTCTTTTAAGTATGGAGCAGTAGAAACAAAATATTTTTCAATTTTTTTCTTCAGTCTAACCTGTTGTTTATCAGTATTAGTTATCATAATGTTACTTAATTACTATCATGTAAGTTATTGTTTATCAGTATATTTTAAATTATTTTTGGTTACTTAAAGTAACTTAAAATGTAAATATATGAAAAATTTAAATATAGATTTTAAATGGATCGGTGCTTCAACATGGATATTAAAAGTTGGAGATCTTAAAATTGCTTGCGATCCTATCCTTTGCGACATAAATACTATAATTGATCTGAAATTTTTTAAAACTAAAAGGCGAACAAAGCCTCAATTCGTAAATTCGGATTTTGATGCTATTGATGTTTGGTTATTGACTCATAATCACTCAGATCATATTGATGAATTGGGGATGTCAAAAATATCGTCGAGCTCAAAAGTATATTCGCATAAAAATCTAAAACCTTGGTTTGCCAATAGGTCTTTAGAAAATGTTTCGTTCATGAACTGGACAGATAAAATCCATACAAATAGTAATGGATATGAAATAGAAATTGAAGCAATAACTTGTGTTCATGGTTCTAACTATATATCATCTATATTATGCGGAGGAGTAAACGGTTATTGGATAAAAATCAAGAAAGATGGTCAATCTCTAGAGATTTATGTAACAGGAGATACTATCAATCATTCTAAAATGAAAAAACACATTAAAGAACGTAAAGCAGATATTTTGATCCCCAATATGGGAGGAGGTGGTTTAGACAAATTTGGTGGTCCTTTTTCATATACAGCCGATCTTTTAAAAGACACCGTAACAATCACCAGACCATCTGTTATCTTACCTGTACATCATACATCATTCTCATTATTTAAGGAACCAATTGAAGAACTATATAAATGGAATGATGATAGAATTATAGAATTTGGTGAAGGGCAAACTATAAATCTACAAGAGCATATATTCAAAAACAATATAGGTTTTACTTCCAAAATATAAGATAGTATTACTTTTATAAAAGGATAATTATATGAGCCAAAGTACTCAGTATATACACTTACTATGAATTTTAGAAAAGCCACCCAACAAGATGTTCCTTTAATCGTACAAATGATTGCTAATGATGAATTAGGAAAAACCAGAGAAAACTATCAAATTCCTCTCCCAAAAGAATATTTTGAAGCTTTTACAGCTATTAATACAGATCCAAATCAAGAATTGATCGTAGTAGAAAATAATGATTTTGAAATTATTGGCACCTTACAATTATCTTTCATACAATATTTAACGTATCAGGGAGGAATACGAGCACAAATTGAGGCTGTGAGAATTAGAAAAGATCAAAGAGGTAAAGGAATTGGGCAAAAAATGTTTGAATGGGCCATAGAGCGGGCAAAACAAAAAAAAGCACATGTACTACAACTTACTACAGATAAAAAGCGTCCAGAGTCCATACGTTTTTATGAGAAACTAGGGTTTATAGCTTCTCATGAAGGTATGAAACTTCATTTTTGAGATTGAGTATTTTAATTTATAAACCAAATAAGTTTAAAATCAGGAGAAATACAATCAACAAAAAATGTTTCTTTCAAAAGCTCAAAACAACTTCTAAACAATAATAAAATGTCGTTAAGGTGGCTCATACAGATGCTATACTATTCCCATAAAACTTTAAAAATCAGCCAATAACCTTTTTAACAACAGCTTATCTGTTTTTTTAGAATAAAAGAATAATCCAAATTTGTACTTTTGCACGAAATTTATGTATACTGATGAGAATTTTATTCTCCATACTATTATTTGCTTCTTTTGCCATACGCCCCGCGATGGAAATCAGTACTATACTCTACTATCAACTTAATATTGATACTATTGTAGAAAAGTATTGTGTAAATAAAGAACGCCCCAGCCTTAATTGTAATGGTAAGTGTTATTTAATGAGTCAAATGAAGGCCAAAACACAATCATCAAAAGAAAATTCTGACACTACCATTATAACAGAAGCTTTTATTCCTTTATTTTTTCAGGAAAATACAATACAGATAAAAAATACAAACCCTTTTGTTTCAAAACATACTCAGAATTGGAAATTGAAAGATTTCTATTTAAGAACTATTTCTAAAGATATTGATCACCCTCCCGAGTATATTTTCTCATAATAAAACACCATATTTTGAATTTAATTTTTGAATAGAGCATCGGTTCTTATTCAAAAATTACTATTATAAAAAATTCAATACTTTTTAATATTAAAAAGACGATACCTCCTGGTATTTGTACAAAAATATTAAGTTGAATGAACATATAGTAAAATTCAAAAACCATCAATCCAGATACTTAGACAAACGAAAAACGAACTTTTTGTCTGGGTCTGTATAAAGAAGTTTTTGAGTTCATACTGATTGTTTTCAGCTTACCATACCTAAAAGTTTAATCTTATACATAGATGAAGCAATAGGAAGGAATCGTCATTGCAACTCATTATATACAATGAAAAACATATTAGTTTATGCTGTTACCCTATGTTTAGGGGTATACGGTTATACACAACAATCATATAAAGGAAAAATAGTAGACAGTGCTAATCATCCATTATCAGGAGCAACCATTATTGAATCCAATAGTACTACTAATGGAGTAATGAGTGACGCAGAAGGAGTTTTTAAAATCACATTAGAAAATTCTACCGAAGTCACTATTAGTTTTTTGGGATATATCTCTAAAAAAGTAAGTTTAACAGATACTTTTAGTACCATTAGTTTAACAGAAGATAATGTAGCTTTAGAAGAAGTTTTGGTAACCTCTGCCAGTAGAGAGGTTCAAAAACGTTCTGAAGTACCAGGATCTATTGCTTCAATTAATACGCAGGCCATTGCAGAAACCAAAGCTTTCGGTATTGATCAACTGGTAAACCAGGTACCAGGAGTATACATGTCTACTTCTCGATCAGCAAGTAACGAACAACACTTTATGGCTGTACGCTCTCCTATTTCTACAAAAGCGTTGTTTTTATACCTGGAAGACGGTATGCAAATTCGACCTACATCAGTATTTAATCACAACGCATTATTAGAGATGAACACTACTTCTTTTGGTCGTGTTGAAGTACTAAAAGGTCCGGCTTCAAGTATTTACGGTAGCGAGGCTATCGGGGGTAGTTTTAATTTTATTACCAAAAACCCAACAGAAAACCTTAGTGGTAGTGTTGGTTTTCAAATCAATGACTTAGGGCTAACTCGATATGAGTTCGAAGTTTCTGATCAAACCAGTGATGATTTTGGATTTTATTTGGGCAGTCATTATATACAACGTGAAGATGGCCCCATAGAACATAGTGATTATGAGAAGTTAGCTATTACTTTTAAAACAGTGTATGATATTAACGAAACCACAAAATGGACAACTGTTTTTGATCTTGTAGATTTTCGATCTGATATGTCAGGTTCTTTAAGCGAATCTAACTACAATGAAGGAAACTATGAAAGTGATCAAACGTTTACTGAAAGAGAGGCAATTACATTTAGAGCTAGAACTACATTAGATAAATTTTGGAACGATTCTAATAAAACTTCATTCAATTTTATGGTTAGAAATAATCGAATGGATCAAATTCCTTCTTATAGAGTACGGCAATTTAGAAATCAGGGACAGTTAACAGGGTTGGGTTCAGGAGAAATTAACTCTAATAAGTTTAAAAGTTTTGTAGGATTAATTCAGCATAAGTTAGATTTCAACTTTGCCAATTCTTCTTTAATCATTGGTGCCACATCAGATTATTCACCACAGGATTATGTCGCAGAGACAATACAAGTTGTCGTTGATCCTGAAACAGGAAAAAATATTGAATACACTACCAACTCTGGGGACTTTATCCTGAATTATGAAGCTAATATATTTAATTATGCAGGTTTTCTTCAATATGAGATATCACCTATAGATGCTCTAAAAATTACCGCTGCACTACGCTATGATGGTTTTGAATATGATTATGATAATCAAACAGAAACTACAGGCGTAAATGATGCTATTGATAATTTTAATAATCTTACTCCTAAATTAGGTGTCAATTATAATTTTAATACAAAAACCGGAATGTATGCAAACTACTCTCAAGGGTTTGCACCACCCCAAGTTTCTACATTATATCGTAATCGAAATGAACTACTAGGCATAAAACCAAGTCGTTATCATAACTATGAGGTTGGAGGCTATTTTACTATTCCTTCAAAATTAAAATTAGATGCTGCAATTTACCTTCTCGAAGGGCAAAATACCTTAATCACCTTAAGAGATCAAAATGATAATTTTTTTAGCACCAATGCTGGTAAAACTCAATCATATGGTATTGAGTATGGTATAACCTGGATACCTCTAGAAGGATTATCGATAACTCATAATGGTAGTTATGCGCAGCATCGTTATGTAGAATTTTTTGATAGAGGAGTTGATTATTCTGATACCGATAGAAATACTGCTCCCAACCTAATAGGAACTTCTCTAATCACATATCGTAAGAATTATGATAACAATTTTGGATTCAGCATAACAGCAGAACACGAATTGGTAGGTAAATACAATACCAGTTTCGAAAACCAGATAGACAATGAAGATGGTACTTTTGATACCGCAACTTATGATGGGCACTCTATTTTTAATCTTAGAGCTACTATTCATTATAAAGGTTTTGAAGTATGGGGTCATGCTCTTAATGTCTTTGATGAGTTATACGCTGCAAGAGCCTCATTTAACAGATTTAGAGGTGAGAACAGCTTTACAATTGGTAACCCAAGAGCTTTTCATCTTGGAGTGAAGTATAATTTCTAATAACCAACCCTCACCCATTTTAAAATGGGTGAAGGTTCATTTTATCTAAGAAATGAAAAAAAACAAAAAACTAAATCAATGGCTTTGGAAATGGCACTTCATTGCAGGATTGATATCTCTTCCGTTTATAATTGTACTTTCTATAACGGGTGGAATATATCTATTCAAAGCAGATTATGAAGCCTCGAAGCAAAAACATATTAAAGAGGTCGTTGTACAAGGAACTCCCATTTCTCTTCAGGAACAATGGGAAATCGCAGAAAAAAATGCTATTAAAAAACCAAATGCAATGGTTTTAACTTCCACCGCCAATCAAGCGACTGAATTTATATCAGGTCGTTTTAGTGGAAAAAGCAGTGTGTATGTAAACCCATATTCGGGAAATGTTTCTGGAGAAATCATTACAAGAGAAACAAACATGTATAAAATCAGAAAACTGCATGGTGAGTTGTTAATGGGCAAATTTGGCACCAAAATCGTTGAGCTTATCGCTAGTTGGATGGTGGTTTTAATACTGACCGGACTATATGTTTGGTGGCCCGATAGAGGCTGGAATATAAAAGGTTTTTTTATTCCCAGAACAAATCAAGGAAAAAGAACATTCTATAGAGATTTACATTCGATTACAGGGTTTTGGGTTTCAGGATTGCTGCTGCTTATTCTGGCAGGTGGTTTCCCTTGGACTGATGTATTTGGTGATAATTTTAAACAACTTCAAAAAATAACAAATACTGGCTATCCTGCTACATGGCAAGGGCATCAATTGCAGTCAAATGATAAAGGAGATGCTCTAACATTAGATCAAATGGTAACCAAAGCAGAAGCACTTCACCTTCAGGGAACTGTAATGATTCATTTTCCAAAAGGGCCTAAAGGGGTTTTTAGTGTATCTAATTTCAACCCATTAGATCTCGATACTCAAAAAAAGATTCATTTTGATCAATATTCTGGCAAACAAATCCTATCAAACAATTGGAGTGATGTGGGAGTCTTAATGCGTGGCCGAATGTGGGTTATGGCATTTCACCAAGGAGAATTTGGAGCCTGGAGCTGGTGGTTGATGTTACTTACTGCGATAGCACTAACTATAATGAGTATTGCTGCACTTGTTTCCTATCTATTGCGAAAACGTAAAGGATCTTGGGGAACACCAAAAGTGCCGGCAGCTTTCAAAATCGGGTATGGAGTCATCATACTGATAGGAATCTTAGCTATCGTATTTCCTGTATTCGGAATAAGTCTTCTTTTGATTATTGGTACAGAATATCTAAGAAATAAAATCAAGAAATCTTAATTTAATATATATGCTAACTTTCATTCTAATTACAGCAATTTCATTTTGCCTATTTCATATTATTATACAAATGCATAAAATGAATAAAATCGGACAGCAATACAAAGAGGCAAAACTTCATAAAAAAAAGGAAAAACAATATCTTTGAAGCTTTTAGGCTATCGAAGTAATTTAAACTTCATTTATAAAAACAAAAACTTAAAAATTACAATTATGAAATTATCATTTTTATACTCAACCTCACTATTACTATTATTATTTATATCCTGTAATCAACTTTCTAAAGAAGAACAAGAATTTGACGTTCTTATGCAAAAAGTAATTGATGTACATGATGAAGTTATGCCAAAAATGGGGGAAATGAGTAGTCTTATTAAAGATCTGGAAACCAAAATAGACACTACTTCTCAAGGGAAGTCATATGCTAAAGCACAACAAGATGTAAAAGATGCTTATGATTTTATGATGACCTGGATGAGTGATTTTAGTGATAAATTTCCTCATGAAGAAGAAGGCAGTAAAACAGATCCCGAAAAACTATCATCACAAATGAAACTACTTAAGGAAGAAGAAACTAAAGTAAATTCATTAAGAGATCAAATTAATTCTAGTATCAAAAATGCAAAGCAACTATTAGAAAAGTCATAACGACCAGTTGCTATGTTATTTATAAAAATGTTTTACTTTAGCAATTGCAACAAATCATATTAAAGACTGATGAAAAAAATTATTTTATTTGTTTGTGTATTGTTTATTTCGACTTTGTCTATTCATGCACAGAAAAAAAAGGACCTTCTTGAAGAAATAGATAAGCTAAGAAAGGAATTAAAAACTACCGAAGCTGAGTTAACTGATTCTCGTAAAAAAGAAAAAGCAACATCAACTCGAGTTGAAACCATGGAAGCACAAGTAAAAGACTTAAAAGAAACTAATGCTTCTCTTTTGACCAATATGAGTAGTTTTACTCAATTATCTAATCAGAAAGCTAAGAACTTAGAAACTTCTCTTAAAAGTCTTCAGGAAAAAGATAAACAAATTAAGAACATAAATGATGCTATTGGTAAAACTGATTCTACCAAACTGGCATCGCTAACCGTTTTAAAAAATGCACTTGGCAGTGATGCTAATATTGCTGTACAAAACGGGGCTGTGTTAATCACTTTGGCCAATACATTATTATTTGGTGAAGATGATAATAATTGTGTTATTGAAGATAAAGCAAAAGGTGTTTTGGGAAAAATAGCAAATGCTTTAAATGCAAAACCTGATTTAAAAATCATTGTTGAAGGAAATAGCAATGCTATTAATTTTAAAGACAAAAGTATTAGTGATAACTGGGATCTTAGTTCAAAGCAAGCTGCATCGGTTGTAAGAACTCTACAAAATGATTTTAAAGTCGATCCGAAAAGAATGGATGTTCTGGGAAAAAGTGAGTATGGTTCACAAAGTATAGAAACTGCTACCAGAATTATAATTGATCCAAAATTTGATCAGTTCTACGGACTTGTTAAAGAAACTATGAAAAACGGATCTAAATAGTAAAAGCATTTCATTTTATATAAGAGACCCGGTCCATTCGACCGGGTTTTTTGGTGAAATAATTCTAAACATAAACTACAAACAAAAGATAGCGCTTCAAACTGCTTTGTAGTACTTCATCTTATCACAATATCCTCTAAAAAACACATCATTTTTGAAAAAAGAAAGTAAATCATTATATTTACGTAACTGATTACGTAATTAATTAAATATATGGTTTTTTTTGAAAATGTTGGTATTATAGCAATTGGCACCAGGCTTAGAATGTTAAGTGAGAAGATGACAGAAGATGCTATGAAAATTTATGAAATGTATAATGTGGATTTAAAACCAAAATGGTTCCCTGTGTTTTATGTTTTGTCACAGAATGGTAAAAAATCTATTACTGAAATAGCCAACGAAATTGGTCACTCCCACCCTTCTGTAAGCAAAATCGTTCGCGAGATGGTTAAGGAACAAATTTTATGTGAGAAGAAAGACAAAAATGATGGAAGAAAAAATAATGTCGAACTGGCTCCCAAAGGCAGGCAGATAGCAAATCATATTAAAGATCAATATATAGATGTACAAAAAGCTGTAGAGGTTACCTTAAATCAAAGTAGGCATAATATGTGGCATGCTATTGAAGAATTTGAATTTCTTTTAGATCAAAAATCAATGTTTCATCGTGTTAAAGAAGAGAAGAAACTAAGAGAAATAAAAAAAATTGAAATTGTTCCTTATGAACCGAAATACAGAATGCCATTCAAAAATCTCAATGAAGACTGGATTACTACTCATTTTAAAATGGAAGAAACCGATCGTAAATCTCTGGATCATCCAAAAGAATACATTTTGGATAAGGGTGGTGAAATATTAGTTGCATTATACGAAGAAGAGCCTGTTGGTGTATGTGCTTTGATAAAAATGAACGATCCGTATTATGATTTTGAGCTTGCCAAAATGGCTGTTTCTCCACAGGTAAAAGGTAAAGGTATAGGTTGGTTGCTAGGCAAGGCTATAATTAAAAAAGCTAAGTCACTAGGTGCACAAAAAATATATTTGGAAAGTAATACAACATTAAAACCAGCAATTAATCTTTATCATAAACTAGGATTTAATAAAGTCGTGGGGCATTCAACTCCGTACGAGAGATGTAACATTCAGATGGAATTGATCATAGATTAAGATATGGCTATAAACTCGGCGTTAGGTTGGAGTTGAATATAAAATCCTTTCATAATGGATTTGTTTACTTGTTTTACCTCAACTCCTCTGCGCCGAATCATAGCCTAATATACCTTTATAATATTCAATTTAGGTTTTCAAATAATAATTTGGTTCATGTCCCAATTCAGAAATTAAAAAATAGAATAAACCGAAATAATACCAACTAGCACTTCACTTATAATGAACTAAAAATCAACATTTTAATAACTTTACAAAATAAATCAAGTTCATTTTATCTCACCTTTTTTTCGTAACTTAATAAGATTCAGACTTTAAACCTCTCAATTATGAAAACTTTAGTACTGATTCTATTCGGAATGTGCTTTTTTCCTGTTTCTATACAGCAAAATAAAGCTGCCGTTACTGAGCTCTATAACCTTGAAGGTGTTTGGGAACTTAAACATCAATTTCTTTATGAAGACAATCAGATAAGCGATACTATCCTAAATCAAAATGGATATCGCCAAGTTAAGATGTATAGTAAAGAAAAAGTGATGTGGACTCGGTTTGATCCAAAAGACAACAACGAATGGTTTGGCTATGGTACCTATACAATTAAAGATGGTATCCTTGAAGAGCGCTTAGAATATGCTTCGGGACCAATGATGAAAATTGTAGACACCATTCAAGTTTTTAGATTTGAACTAACGATGGATTCTAACTCTTATCAACAAATTAATATTGATAAAAACGGACAATATTCACTTGCCGAAAACTATAATAGAGTTGAGTGAATCCTTTTTAAGAAAATTAAATTAAAAACAATGGAGTCCAGATATCTGGACTCCATTTTAAGTATTACATTTATAAAATCAGAATGAATTACTCCCTGATTATTTTACCAGTTGTTTTGTTTTTAGAAACTGAAATCGTATAGAAATACATTCCTGATTCTAGTTCTCCTATATCAAAACTCTTAACACTTTCTCCTCTTTGAAGCTTATCATCTTGAAAATTATAAACTTCAATTCCGTTAGTATTAAATATCTGGAATCTGAAATAATCAGAACCTGATTTAGAAATAGTACTATCTAAAACAATACTAATTTCGTTTCCAGAAACAGGGTTAGGGAACACTTTTCCTACACTACTTTTCGTATTGGCTATAGCGGTTCTAGCACCTAACCCATCTAGATATGCTCTATGACTTGAAGAGAAGCTAGAGTTATTCACTAAATCCCAATTTATAGACCAAGTCATCAAACCTCTAAAAGCAGGATAGGTAGAACTAGTTGTATAGGTTCTTCCTGGATAAGAAACTCCTTTGATTAAATAATCTAATGCTTGTTGAACTACAGCTTCAGAAGTATATCCACTTCCTGCAGCTTGAGTAGTTGCAGGTAAACCAATAGCTACCTGATCTGCTCTAAGACCTGGAAATGTAAGTCCTGTTTGCGCAACGGGGAAACCAGTAATCAACATTTCTGCCATGGCTACATGAAAATCTGCAGTTGCCGGTTGATATATTTTCCCATCACTTCCATTCATAGATCCTGTATTATAATGCTGCACATGTATATAATTCATTTCATTACGTAACGCATGAATCACAGGTAAATATGCTCCAAAAATTCCAGAGTAATTTCCATAAGCACCTTGAACATAAGCTGTTTCTGGCGCCATACTCAATATAAACCTGTCTGCTCCTACATTACTTCTAATTGTTTTTGTAGCAGCAATAAGATTTTTGATCTTCGTTGTGGTTGGGTTCCTGAAATCTGTATCTCCACTAGCTAGAGCAAGAGAATTACCTTCTAAATCAATATCCAACCCATCAAAACCATATGTATTGATAATACTAGTCATAGAACTAACAAATTCATTCTTCTCATTTTCATTCGTTAATTCGACCTTAGCATTTGCTCCACCTATAGAGATTAATACTTTTTGTCCTCTACTTCTTACAGTAGCAACATCATCAATAAATGCTTGTGTATTTCCTCCATAAATTTCATAAGGACTAAACTGCATATCTGCATTACTTCCTCTTTTAGGTTCTGCAAAAGCGATACAAATCACATCCCAATCTCTAGATACTTCACTAAGTTTTGGTGTAGTAGATCCGTTATCAAAATTATGCCAGTACCCTACCAAAATTTTACCTGGTAAATTACCATTTCCTCCTTCGACTTTCTTTCTTACAGTAACAACATCCGAAGTAGTTTGGTTATTATCATTATCTGTTGCTACGGCTGTTAAAGAATAACTAGCAGATTGCGCATTAGAAATAGTATAAGCATAGGGAGTAGTTGTATCTTCTCCTAGTTTTACACTTCCATCAAAAAACGCTACTTTGGTAACAGTTCCGTCATCAGTTGCTGTTGCATTAATAACGATAGCGTTTCCAGCTGTGTATGTAGCTCCATTTGAAGGAGATGTGATATTTACTACAGGAGAGTTTCCTGTTCCTCCTCCACAATCGCCAGTTTTTGACCAAGCATCTTGCCAGTGTGCTCCGGTACCCGGTGCATAGGCCCATGCTGAAGCAGACGAACACCAACCAGGGATATTACATTTAAATTTTTCACCTTCATTTTGTACTTCTTGATCTTTACCATACGAAGTACCCGCAACATATTGTGGTAATCCATCGCAATTACCATTTCCTACTGCAGTAACCGAAATTGAAATTACAGAAGAAGTTGAAGTCGCTTCGCCATTATCCGTTGCTTTGGCAGTCAACGTATAATTTCCTACAGATGCATTAGCAATCGTATACGCATAAGGACTAGTAGTATCTTCTCCTAATTTTGTGGTTCCATTATAAAACTCAACTTTAGAAATCGTTCCGTCACTATCAGAAGCATTTGCAGTAATAGAGATTGAAGTTCCTTCATTAAAAGAATCATTATTATTTGGTGAAGTAATCGCAACTGTTGGAGTAGCGTTATTAACCCCATTAACTGTAATATTTACTACCGAGGATGTAGTCGATGCTACTTGGTTATCTGTAGCTTTCGCAGTTATTGCATAATTTCCTGCAGAGACATTTTGCCAAACATATTCGTAAGGACTAGAAACATCTTCTCCTAATTTTGTGGTTCCATTATAAAACTCAACTTTGGATACTGTACCATCTGCATCTGCTGCATTAGCAGATATTGTTACAGATACTCCTTCTTGAAACGAGCTATTATTGTTTGGTGAAGTAATACTTACGGTAGGGCTCGTATTAGGAGTACCGCCACTACAATCTCCTGTTTTTGACCATGCATCTTGCCAATGAGCTCCGGTACCCGGTGCATATGCCCAAGCTGCCGCTGAAGAGCACCATCCTGGAATATTACATGTAAATTTTTCTCCTTCATTTTGTACTTCTTGATCTTTGCTATATGAAGTTCCCGCAACATATTGTGGTAATCCTCCACAGTTTCCTCCTCCGGTATCAGGAAGTGTAGTTGCAGTTGCAGTATTGCTAAAACCAGATTGATTATTTGCAGCATCCTTCGCTTTTATTCTAAAAGAATACGAGGTGTTTTCTGTTAATCCGGTTACTTGATATGAAGTCCCTGTTACAGTAGTAATAACAGTACTTCCCTGGTATATATCATATCCCGTTACAGCTACATTATCGGTAGCAGCACTCCAGGCAAGATCGGCTGTAGTTTGTGTAGCATTTGATGCCCCTAAACCAGTAGGGGTAGAAGGTGCCTGCGTATCAGTACCTCCTCCATCAAAATTGATGTCACTAGTCGAATAAAATGCTTCTGGACTGTCTGATCTTTGCCAAACACTATAAATAACATGTTTACCTGTTCTAACAGGAAGTGTTACCGGAATATTAACAACCCTTTCTGGTGCACTTGGAGATGTTCGTACTAAAAGCACAAGACTATCCCACGTTAATGGCTGATCAGGTGTCCAGCTTTCTTTGGTTATATAAACTTCATAATATTCAGTTGCATGAGGAGCATGATTTGTCCAAGTAACTGTAAATGGCCCTGGGGAGACTTGTGTCGACACCCAATCAGATCTAACTTGATCCATACCTCCGTATTTATTAGGTCTGCCACCACTAGCCAGGTTTCCATCCATCACATATTTCCTATGATCACCATTAGCATTCGCTTGATTAATTTCACTCCAATCATATAATGGCTGCGTGCCATGAGAGGCTACTGCTGCAATACAAGCTGCAGAATCTGGGCTTTCGGGGTTTTCCTGAAAACAATTCCAAACACGACTTGGCGGGTATGTTACTGTGCCATGAGGGAAAACAGATAGAATTACTGTTAGAAATAAGGTCGTACAAAGTAACTGTCGCCATGAACAATTAATTGTAATAAAATTTATTGAGTTTATTCTTTTTTTAAACATAATTTTAGTGTATTTAAAAGTTACATCGAAGTATTCAAGTACTCGAATTGACGAGTTTGAAATTCAAAAATATCAAAACGCAAAATAGGTTGATAGATAGTATTCTATTCAACCCTTCAAAAATCTGTAATCGTAATTTATGTAGTAGAATTCTTAATAGTAACCATAAAAGGGTAAAAGAAAGACCCTTTTATGGTTTCAAAAACTATTTTAAATTAATTTGACACTTTCATCTTACCATATTCCTTTTCTTTTCCTATAGTAATAGTATATAAATACAGGCCAGATTTTAAAGGACTGATATCAAATGTTTTACCATTCTCTCCATTCATCACATTATTTTTAAAATCTAATAATGTAGCTCCGCTAAGAGAATGTACTTCAAATCTAAAATCAGAGTTAGACTTTCTAGAATTTATCATCACATTTATGATACCATTTTCAGCAGGATTCGGAAATACTTTAACCTTAGAATTTCTTGCTGTACCTGTACAGTCTCCTGTCTTTGACCAAGCATCTTGCCAGTGTGCTCCGGTACCCGGTGCATACGCCCATGCTGAAGCAGAAGAACACCAACCAGGGATGTTACATTTAAATTTTTCACCTTCATTTTGTACTTCCTGATCTTTGTTATATGAAGTACCCGCAACATATTGTGAAACTCCTTGGCAATTATTATTTCCTCCACCAACTTTTTTAGTGATTTTAATTGATATCGCTGTAGAAGTCGTATTTGCACCTTCATTATCTGTTGCTTTTGCAGTTATTGTATATGTACCTACAGCAACATTTGTCCAAGAATATTCATATGGTGCAGTAGTATCTTCTCCTAGTAGCGTTGTACCATTATAGAATTCAACCTTTGTAACCGATCCACTATCACTAGCATCTGCTGTTATAGCTACAGCAGTTCCTTCTACAAATGATGCATTATTAGCTGGAGCTGTAATACTCGCTGTTGGAGGAACATTATCTCCTCCTCCACTATTATCACAAGGCCCTATCTTTTTCCATACTCCACCAGCGTTTGAATTTGTTTCTGGGTTTTGGTTTTGTGTCCACCATTTAGCTTGGTATTGTACATTATTATATTTTACATCTTTACCTGCTGTATATACATCTGAGGCAGACCATGTTGGAAAACTACTACAATTATCTACAGTACCACCATTTACAACTACAGCAATAGAAGAAGATGTTGTTTCAGCATTTTTATTATCTGTTGCTTTAGCTGTTAATGTATAATTTCCTTTAGCAACATTTGCCCATGAATATTCATATGGTGCAGTAGTATCTTCTCCTAGTAGAGTTGTACCATTATAAAACTCAACTTTTGTAATGCTACCATCTGCATCAGGATCTGACGCATCTGCTTTTACTACAATAGTAGCTCCTGCTGTAAAAGTTGCATTATTAGCTGGTGCTGTTATATTCACCACAGGTGGTGTATTTGTTGTATCTCCTATTACAGATATCGAAACTGCTGCAGAAATAGTACTTCCATTTTTATTATCTGTAGCTTTAGCTGTAATTGTATAGCTACCTGCAACAACATTTGTCCATGAGTACTCATATGGTGCGGTAGTGTCTTCTCCAAGTTTAGTAGTCCCATTATAAAATTCAACTTTTGTAATACTACCATCAGCATCAGGGTCTGATGCATCTGCTTTTACTACAATAGTAGCTCCTTCATTAAAAGAATCGTTATTATTAGGAGCTGTAATGGCTACTATTGGCAACTTGTTACCCCCTGTAGATCCATTAGCGAACACTTCATTCATTTTGTTAACTAAAGGAGATTTCACATTTGACCATCTTTTAAGTTTTCTACCAAAAGAAGTTGCTGTACCTCCAAATTCAAGATCGCCATAAACGGTCCAAATAATAGTACCTCCTAATTCATTATCATTAATAAATTGAGCTTTTATTCCTACAGATTCTTCATCATCATAGCTTAAAAAATATTTACCATTTACCAGATAAGGAACTTTAGCTTCGTCATCCCACTTTCTTGTCCATCCGCTATTTGGTGCTAATGCTTTTTGTTTAATAAAGAAATGATTTGGTGTACCATCATATACATCTTTTGGCCAGTTTGTGTAATCTGCTGCTGTTTGTATAGGTCCGTCAGGTTGTACCGTTTCTGCTCTTTTTATTGTTTTCACATTAAGATCTGCATTTCCTTCGGTAATAACTCCTCTTCCATAAAAAGGAGCTCCAAAACATATTTTACTTTTAGGAACACCCTTCTCTACTAATTTTTGTAAAGTAGATTGCCAGTTAAAGAAAGAAACTTCTGCATCTGTATATGGATATACTGGTGCATTATGTCCTGCTTTATTAGACCAACCTCCATTAAAATCGTAAGTCATCATATTAAAGTAATCCATACTTCCAGCCAATTTTGACCAGTCGAATGCTTCTAATTTTCTTGGATCTGCAGACATTGCAGCAGTAATTAATTTATCAGCACCAATCGCAGTACGTATGTCTTGTACCAGTGATTCGAAATTTGCAAAATCCGCCTGTGTACCTGTAAAATTCATTCCTGAATAAGGTCCTGGATATTCCCAATCCAGATCAATTCCATCAAACCCTATAGAAATTAATTTTTTACAATCTTCTATAAACTTGGCTTTTTTTACCGGATCGGCAGCCATTTCAGGAAAATGCTTACACATACTCCATCCACCAATAGAGGCCATCACTTTCACTCCTTTTTGGTGTGCAAGATCTAATAACCCTAGAGCTCCGTTTTCTTTTTTAAGAGGTAAAGGTAATCCTCCACTTAATCCCCAAACTGGGTGTGTCCAAGTGCTAGCTCCTACTTCTACCTGAAATCCTTGAGCTTCTGCACGTTTTTTTATGTCTTCATTTACATAATTTACATATTCTAACTCTCCGAATAAAAGATGTAGATCCCAACTACTATACAAATCTGTATAGAATAAATCTGCAGGTTCTTGAGTCACACCTTCTTGATAGATTTTTTTATTCCTGTGATCTCCACTATGTAAAGAACCATCACGAGCTACTCCAAAAAACGAAAAATTCAGAATAGTATATTTAGAATAATCAATATTTAAATGTGTTAGAGCTCCCGCCTCAGGTACTCCTGCCTTACTGTTTTTCCAAGCATCCCAGTTTGTAATATATCCTATAACCTGTTTTTGGTGATCAGCTGTAGTTGCATTTCCTCCTGTATTTACTTGCGCAAAAGCTGTGCTTGAAATACACATGAAAGTTAAAAGCAAAGACACTTTCAAATACAATTTTTGAAAGCACCAGACTTTAAAAATTTGGTTTAATTTTCTCATAATTTTTTACCTTAAGTTATAAATGGTTTGTGTTATTACTATCGAAAACGTTTTAGTTTTCAATGAAAAAGTAGAAATAACTGGCAGTTTAAAAAAACTAATTAGCTGAATGACATAAAAATGTAGATTTTCGGAAGGAAAACAGGAATAAGCTGCATATTGAATATATTCTATAATTTCTATAGGAAAAAGAGGTTATTATATAAAAGCTATTATAAAAGGAAACAATAAAAAAGAATAAATCTGGTTACATACCCAAATAGAAAGTATGATATATTTATAAGTAAAAAGAATAAAAACCACTATTTGCCCATAAAATAACTGCTAAAAAACTTATAGAATGAAAGTAAAATGTTTACTTGTTGACGATGACCCATTGGCGATCAACATTTTAAAAAAACACTTAGAATATTTTGAACATTTTGAGGTAGCTTTCTGCTGCAATAATGCTGTTGATGCATTTGATTTTATTCATAAAAATTCGGTTGATCTAATTTTTGTTGACATTTACATGCCCATGGTTAATGGGTTAGAGTTTATTAAAAGCATAGACAATCCTCCTCTCATTATTATAACTTCTTCTTATGAAGAGTATGCCGTACAAGGATTTGAACTAGGTGTCATCGACTATTTAATAAAACCAATTTCTCTAAAGAGATTGGTAAAATCTTTACATAAAATATCCAGAACATTAAATAATACAAATAAGCCATCGCATACATCTCAATTAGAAGATCATATTTTTATTAAAGTCGATAAGAAAATGATAAAAATCTATTTTGAAGATATTTTATATATAAAAAGTCTTAAAGATTATGTTATCGTAAAAACAAACCATAAAGATTATGTAACGCATTATAATCTATCTGCAATTACCAAATTACTACCAGAATACCTTTTTATAAGAATCCATAGATCATATACTATCGCAATTAATAAAATTAAAGCAATTGATAAAAATTGTATCGAAATCGATGATAAATTACTTCCCATAGGAAGAAATTATATAAAGAAGGTTAAAGGTAAAATTATAGATGGAGTTACTATTTAAATCAAAAAAAAGATCCGGGAACACACCCCGGATCTTTAGTATGTATAGATGATGTCATCTATCATAACATAACAAACAAAATTTAATCGGCATACCGTTTAGTACCGTATTTTCTAACTACATCTTCATTTTTATTGCCAGTTACATTTGCAATAAATCGAACTGTTGTTTTCATAACAATGAGGTTAGGAGTTTATATTACTATCAACCTGTCAAATCAGGGCCTTAAAAATACGTTGATAAAAATCGTTGAGCTTGTGTTAGCAAATCAATGCTTCAAGACCCTTAATTTGACAATCCCTCATTATTCAATACATTGTTTAGATTCTTTGCAAAATTTAGAATCTACTTTTTAATTATTTTTTTGGTGATTACTTCTCCACCTATATTAATCTTATAGATATAAATTCCGCTTTTCAGAGTAGATAAATCCTGTGTAAAGTCTCTACTTCCGTTATACTCTTTTAAAGATTTCGTGTCCATTAATTTACCATAGATATCATATATATCTATTCTTACCCATGATACTTCTGAAACTTCTATCTTATATTTTATAACATCATCTACCAATGTTTGAAATGCAACCGAAGATGTATTTGTATTGTTTTTAGCACAATCTGATACAAATCCCCATACAGAACTACTACCAGGAGTATCTCCTTCTGTCCACCATTTGGCTTTATAAATCTTTTGGCTATGGTATATTTGATCTCCACTATTATAAGCAATAGATGCTACCCATTGTGAGAAACCACAAAAGTCAGTTCCTTGTCCGGGTCCTCCATCACAACTAGAAACAAATTCCCATACAGAACTACTTCCCGGAGTTTCCCCTTTTGTCCACCACTTATTGGTATAGATATTACCATTATAGCTTACTTTTTGTCCTGCTGTCGCATATACCTGATCAGCTTTCCATTCTGCAACTCCATCACAGTTTCCTCCTGAGACTTTTTCTTTTACTGTAAACATAATTGTTGTTTCTGCAGATAATCCTTGATCATCTGTAGCCACAATTTTATATGATACATCACCAAATGCAGACGGAGTCCAGTCTGTAGTATATTGAGTACCATTTGCAGACGGAGTAATTTCAACATTATTTACAATAAACTTAACAGAACCAACCTGATTATCATCTGTTACAGTAGCTTTTAACTGAATTGATGACAGTGCTGTTTGCTCAATAACATCAGAATTTTTTGGTTCTGCCATAGTTATTGATGGAGGTGTATTACCTCCTACTACTTTTTCTTTTACCGTAAAAACAATTGTTTTTTCTGAAGTTGCATTTTTATTATCCGTCGCAGAAGCTATCAATGTTACTTCACCAAAAGCTGCTGGAGTAAAACTAGCAGTATAATTACTTCCATTTGCCGTAGCACTAATGTTAGTGGTATTATGCTTAAACGTAAAAGACTGAATAGTTCCATCAGAATCTGTAGCGCTAGCTTTCAATGTAATTGGAGACAATTCGGTTAATTCGATAATTTGTCCATTGGTAGGGGCTTCCCATACCACTGTTGGTGAATTGTTTATAGGATTGGTATTTCCTGCGGCTTCATTTACGGCTTTAAGAATACTTGAAGACGAATTATAATCGGCATCTTGTGTCAGCTCCCATACAATCAACCCTTGATGGCCATATTGCTTAGAATACTTAATTTTTTCGGCAGCTAATTTTGGAGTATTATAATATATCTTTTTTCCATCTTTCCCTATGTACCCTCTTAGTTTTTTAGCATCTTTAGGATCGTAACTTGTGGCTGCGTCAGCATAATCTTTTATGATATCCTTATAAGGAACAAATTTGGCTCCGTTACCTCCATTAGGTTTCTTTTCAGAAAAATCATACCCATAAACAGGTAATCCAAACGCCAATTTTGCTTTTGGCACATTAAAACCTCCTGTATGATTCCATGCCGGAGGAGCAAATCCCATCCAATATTCTAATGCATCTTGTGCAGAATAAATAGGATTATCTGCAGTTTGTCCTGAATAAGTTCCTTGTTCTACTTTATAAAGAGAAGAGTGCGGTCCTTCTGGTGATTTATCCCAAGATCCTGTAAAGTCGTAAGACATAAGACCAATCCAATCCATATAGTCAGCCATACCACCATCATAGTTATTTCCATACCAAGATGTTCCGAATACGGCAGCTGTAATTAATTTATTAGGTATTTTGGCTCTTAGTTTCTGGCTTAATTTTTTTAATCCAACACCGGCAGGGTGAGGTCCTTTATCAGCATCTCCCCATTTGCTTCCTCTTACTCTTCCTCCTTGATCAGAAGTCCCACTAATAGCTGCGTCTTTCCACCAACATTCCATATCTAAATCAACACCATCCAGGTCATTTTGAGTTACATAGTTAGCTATTAATGTTGCTATTTCATCCAATTTGCTATCGTTATTTTGGTACTTAGTCATTAACCACAAAAACGCATAATCAGTGGCTCCTCCTAATGCAACAGAGACTTTTACTCCTTTGGCTTTAGCTTTTTTAAGAACTCCCAAATCATTAAGAACAGAATCTACTTTTCTAGATTGAAATTCATCAAAAGATACAGAAGCAAAATTTGCACTATTATAATCGTTATTGTTTTGTTTAAACATTAAAAAAGAAATGTTTAAATGTGTCACTACCTCTGGGTTGAATTTATTTTTGATATCATAATCGGCAACCCATGTAGGCAAATACCCAATAATACGTTGTTTACCAGAAAAATCTGGCCCCAATCCTCCATCACCACATGGACCTATTAGCTCCCATGAACCAGCACCTGGAGCATCATTGGTGTAATATTTACACTTATAATTAATATTATTATAAGAAACTTCTTGTCCTTGTTTATAAGGAACTTTACTTGCATCCCACTCTACAGAACAGGTAGGAAAATTGTATTGTGCCTGCATCAACAGAGCACAAAAAAAAGCACTAAAAAAGATAAAGATTTTTTTCATGACGTGTGTAATTAATTAATTTTTTGAATTTGCAAAACACCACTCATTCAGGGTAGTCGAAATTTTATGTTTCAACTACCCTAAAAAGAGGTTTTAAAGAAGATTTATTTCTTTAGGATTTTTTCAAAGTAAATATTCTTATCTACTTGAATTTTGAATACATAAAGCCCATTTTTAAGATGTGATACATCTTGAGAAAACATTTTTTTGGTATTTTTTTGTAACTCGCTAAAAGTTTGTGAGTACATTAATTTCCCAGAAAAATCATACAGGCCTATACGTATCAAGGATCTGTTTTTTGTATGTATTGTAAGATTCACAATATCTTTCGTTACAGTAGGATACACGGTATACCCTTTTGCTCCTACTTGCAAATTATTTTTACCACAAGCTCCGGTTTTTGTCCAAGCCATTTGCCAGTGAGCTCCAGTACCAGGAGCATATGCCCATGCTGCAGTAGATGAACACCAACCAGGGATATCACAACTAAATTTTTCTCCTTCATTTACCACCTCATCATTTAACCCATAAGAAGTACCTGCAACATATTGTTGTATATCTACACAATTACCACTTCCTCCACCACTAGTTACGGTAATTTTTACCGCAGTAGAAGTTGAAGACGCCCCTTGGTTATCTGTTGCTTTTGCCGTTAAAGAGTAATTCCCTGCTACAACGTTTTCGAGTGTATAACTAAAAGGACTAGAGTTATTTTCTCCTATTTTACTACCATTATTAAAGAATTCTACTTTTGCAATCGTGCCGTCATTATCAGACGCATCTACAGTTATAGAAACAGAGGTTCCAGCTTCAAAAGAGGTATTATCTCCCGGAGAAGTTATACTTACAGTAGGAGCATTATTATTTCCTCCAATCGTTTTTTCTTTGACAGTAAAAGAAATTATTTTTTCTGAAGTTTTATTTTCATTATCTGTAGCAACTGCCGTAATGGTAATCTCTCCAAATGCTGTTGGAGTAAAACTAGCAGAATAGTTATTTCCCGTAGAAGTAGCACTAATATCTGCACCATTATACTTAAATACAAAAGATTGCACTGTACCATCGGCATCGGTAGCACTAGCTTTTAAGGTAATTGCTGAAAGTTCATTTTGTTCTATAACCTGTCCACTACTAGGTGACTCCCATGTTATAACAGGAGCAGAACCGTTAGACACACCACATTCTTTCACCAATTCCCATACACCATCACTTCCAGGAACATTACTACTATCAGCGTACCACTTATTTTTATATACTTTATTATTATACTTTACAAAAGTACCTTTGTCTTTATAAATTCTTGTTTCTTTCCACTCTGCAACTTCTTGACAATCCAGATTTACTCCATCCCAAATAGTAACTTTAATAGAAGAAGTAGCAGTAGTCCCATTTTCAAATTTTGCAGTAGTAGTTAATGTATGACTGGCATACTTCGATGGTGTCCAACTAAATGAAACTCCTTCAAAAGTTTGATTATCTACAGAAGTAGTTGCACTGACCAATTTTGTGTCTTTTTCGTCTATAGTTAAAGAAACTGAAACCGCAGATAAAGTAGCTTGCTCAATTAATTCGTTATTTTTTGGAGAGGTAAACGTAATTTGAGGTTTTTGTGCACATGGTTCAGCTGTTAAATCGGCAGAGTCTCCTCCGTACTTAGACATATCTTTACATCCACAGTCTGACAAATCATGAACACCATCCATATCTGTCCCTATTTGATAAATCTCTGTAAACCTTTCGTAGTATCCTATTCTATCTAACACTTGAGGCTTTTCTGTCCCTTGTCCACATTCTACACCTCCATTAATTATATTTACAGTCATACCAAGTCCTGGAACTCTATTTTTTGTTTTATCCAGTTCATTAGGCACCCATTTATTTACCATTACATCATGAGCAGATGGCTTAGGATATTGTGGTGTCATCCAAAACCAGATAGCAGTCTGAAAAGCTAAAGCTGCATCTTCAATTACTTTTTCTGGGTTATCTAATAATATTTGCTTGTCTCCAAATATAAATTCGCTTGCAGGGCCGTAATTATAATTATAGGATAATTGTATAGGCCCTCTTCCTTTATAGGATTTACCCGGAGTTGGCGGATAGTTTGTGTCTGGATATGCATATGATGCATTTGTGGGTTCTTCGCGAAAATGTAATCCCCAAGAGAATTGTCCTCCGGGAGCAGTTGCCCATCCTCCTGTAGTTTCATGAGAAATATTTGCAAAAAAAGCAGTAATTTCTCTTTTTCTGGTTTCAAGATTACCTTCTTCTAAAAAAGATCCATAATCTACTTCATTTATAACAATTTCTTTTTCTGCATTTCTTGGAGCATCAAAATCTACATCTGTACGAATCACTTTTGATACACCTGTGGTTTTATCGGTACGGGTAACTCTATAAGCATTCGTACCACATCTTCTCTCAAAAACCACTTTAATCTTACTCATCCTATTAATTGCTTCAATGAATGAATCAAATGTGTAAAAATCATCTTTAGGATCCAATTCCCAGCCATTACCTGTGTCTTTAGCACCAAAACGATATGGAAATAAAGTGTTCCATAAATCTTTATTTATCAGTTCACTCACTTGTAGTGGTTTGGCTGTAGCTGAAGACTCATCTAAAGAAAAAAGGTAAGTTGTTTTTGATATTTCTGAGTATGTGTTATGGTTTTTAGAAAAGGTTAAATTAGTTGTAAAAAATAATACTGTAAAAATCATTATCCATGATTTCCTACATAAAATCCAATGGGTTTTTGGAGTAGTGAGTTTGCGTGTCATTATTAAAAGTTTTTGTGTTAAGCTATTGGTTTTCTTTTAGTTATTTAGAAACCAGATAATAAAGTACCATATTTAAGTTCTTTTGAAGAAATAAAATATACGAGTAACACTTTTTGACACACAAAAACCATCAGATCGACAACAAATGGATATTAAAATTATAATTTATGCAGTTTTATAAAAAAATAATCAACAAAAAAGAATATATCAGTTTGTATAGCGTATTAGTTATTAAGATATCGTAAATTGAATTTGTTCAAGTAATATTTCTGGTTCAAAAGGTTTATTAATCACTTTGGTAATCCCAGCATCTACAAAGTCTTCCTTATTTTCTGCTTCAGAAATAGCTGTCAAGGCAATAATTGGAGTTTTTTCATCTGATTTACGGATTTGTTTTGTTGTTTCAAATCCATCAATACCTTCCATCATTATATCCATAAAAATAAGATCATAATCATTATTTTCTGTCATTTTCAATGCTTCATAACCATCTGAAGCTATTTCACATTGATAACCAAAATTAGTTATGATTTTTCGTGTAATTAATTGATTGACCCTATTATCCTCTACAACCAAAATCTTTACATCTTCATTTTTTTTAATACTATGTTCTGTTTGTTCCATTCTCTCTTCTACTTGTTCGAAGGATATTTGAAAACTAAAAACTGTACCTTCTATTTCATTGGATATAAAGTCTAATTTGCTATTACACTGAAGAAGTAATTTATTAGCTATTACCAGTTCGAGAGTAAGCAGATTATTTTCATCAGACAAAGAAGTAAAAATTGCGGATTGGTTTTCTATAAAGGCTCTATGTAATTCTTCTTGTTTTTCCTTAGGGAAATATAAATCTTCACTCTTCACTGAAAATAAAATAGTGCTTGTATTTTCTTTTGTAAAAAAGGGTTCTACAGAAAACTCTATAATACCTCCATTTATGTATCTAGAAGTATTTGAAAGAATACTAATAATAATTCTTGATAAATGGTCAGGATCACCCAAAAGTTTCATAGGCAATTTTTCACCAAATAGAAATTTAAAAACATTATTATTTTCTCCAATAATAAAGAATTTGAGAGATTCTTTAATTGTATTAATTAATTGGGTAGGATCAAAAAGATGTTTTTTCAAAGAAATTTTATACCCTTCATCTGATCTATTTAATTCAATAATATCATTAATGAACCTTAATAGATATTTGCCTGAAAATTGTAATATATCTAACTGCTTTTTTCGCTGGTCTTCATCAGATTCTTTATGCTCTAATAAATGTGAAATGCCATTTATTGCATGAAGAGGGGTTCTTAATTCATGAGTTATATTATTTATAAACAATGTTTTCTGTTTATAAGCTTCTTCTACTTTATTTTTTGCCTTTAGCAATTCTACATTTTTCTCTTGTAAAAGTGAGTTGTTTTCTGTTTTTAGCCTAGAATTTTTATATTGAAGTAAGATCAAAAGAATTAGAATAACTATAATCACACCTCCTGATATCAATAAATATTCATTAAGTTTTAATCTAGTCTGTTGGTACTTATTTTCTGCAAGAATCCTTTCATTATCTTTTTGTTTCAACTGAAGTTCTTTATATGCTTTTATATCTTTAGCATACTTTTCAAGAAAAATATTATTCTGTTCTGATTGCTCTCGAATAAATTCTTTATAGTAATCATTTGCTAATTTGTATTCTTCTTTTTGATCATATACTGAAGCAATACCAGCAAGATAAAGTGTATGATTGGAAAAATTGGTTGTCTTTGCTGAGTCTATTTCTCGTCTCGCAATCTCTTCTCCTTTTCTAAAGAAAAGAAGCGCTTCATCATATCTATTTGTTCTTGAGCATGCCGTACCAATTCGATAATACAGATATAATAACCTTATATCTTTATGATATTTTTTGGCAAGTTCTATGGCTTTTTCAGAGACCTCATAACAGTTTTTCCAATCTGCATTTCGATAATAAACAGAAGTTAGATTTACCAGCATATCAATACTTTGCTCTTCGTACTTATATTTTTCTGCTCCATCTATTGCTTTTTTTAAGTAAAAAATTGCTTTATCATTATCCTTTGATACTATTTTATGATATAACCCCCAGAGATTATCTAAATAAATTTCGCCATACTGATCTTGTACTTGTTTTTGTAAGATTGTAGCTTTTTTGAGATACGTTTCAAATCCTTCTAAATCCTGAACAGAGATATACAAGCCGCTACGTAATCTATAAACCCGAGCTATATGTTTTTTATTTTTACTCTCTAATGCTAATTTTTCGGTTTTATCTATTATTTGAAAAGCATTATTTATATAACTATGATCAATCCAATATTCTATAGAATCTAAATTTTGGATTAGAACATTCTCTTCTTGTACAAAAGAGAAACCATATACTTTTTTTACATTAATAATGAAAAAGAATATTAAAATAAAAGTTATTGAAGTGAGTATATTTCTTTTCATAAAACGTCTTGTTTTACCTTTTAGCTTAGAGTGCTATTTCATTGCCCGATATTTAAAATTAACCCAAATACCATTAGATCACATTACCCACGATAATTGCAACCATGAATAACAAACCTAAAACATTCTCTATTAAGTAGATTTAAAACAAGAAAGGGGGGTAATTATCACAACTCTCACAAAGTTTATTTTCTATCAAATTTTAATAAAAATAAGCTTTATTTTTTAAAATTTAACATTATATATATATTAAAAAGTGTTTTTAAATACGAAATATTCTAGTTATTCTAAGTTAGATGTAAGGCCTTTATTCAAAAAAAAAGTCAATTTGAATGGTTTTATCATAGAAATTTAGATGATGTAGGGAAAAATTGTATAGCTCCTGAATAAGTTATGGATAACAAGGGTTCTAATGAAAATTTACTTGTTATCAATACAATTTTCTATCAAAAACCACTTGACCTATCTAAATTTTATTACTTTAAAATCACGTTAATCATCAATCACCTTAATTTCTCATGATATTCTTTATCTTGTTTTTACTATTATTACTAAAACTAGACTTTAATAAATATCTTTTTTTTGTATAAAAAATATGCTGAAAGAGTATAAAAAGCAACGACAACTAATGCATAAAAAAAGGAAGATAGTGGTTTATCAATAGACGGATACACAAAAAACGTTTCAAACAGAAATTGATGTATCGAAGTTTGTGAGTTGACTTTAATTAAGTAAAAAGATTTGGCAAGTATCATAGATGAAAAATAGATAATAATTGCATTGGCACCTACATATTTCACAAGGCTACCAAAGTCACGTTTTTTATGATCCATAAAATAATGAAATAACACTAAAAACAAAGTAGCATAACCCGAGGTTACCAATACAAAGCTACTGCTCCACAATACTTTATTGATCGGAAAGAAGATACTCCATAAATATCCTATAGTCATAAAGCCCCCTCCCATTACTGTCAATAAAACAAGCTTCCGTTTTGTATCACTCATCAAAATTTCGCCTACAAAAATCCCAGTAATTGTTGTTACTATAGCTGGTAGTGTACTAAGAATTCCTTCTGGATCATAATCAGGTTTCCAAATATGTCCTTCAAGCAATAAATAATCAAGATAATTAGCCCAGTTATTTACCCCTCTCTCTAGTATAGGAGAAGCTCCATTAGGTAATGGAATATATGCCAACCATATCCAATACCCAATAAGAATAGTGGCAGCAATAAAAATTAACTGTTTTCTATTACAATTCAGATACAATATAGATGCTACACAAAATATAATACCTATTCGTTGTAATACTCCCGGAAAACGTATCGCTTCAGTTTCAATAAACGGAAAATAAGGTAAAAACACATTAATAAGTAATCCTAGCGCAACCAATTTTAGGCTGCGCATTAGGATTTTTTTATATATAGTCCAATCTCCTTTTTTATCTTTATATACAAACGATATGGATATTCCTACAATGAATAAAAAGAAAGGAAATACAAAGTCTGCCAAGGTAAGGCCATTCCACTCTGCATGTAATAAAAGTGTATATACATGAGACCAATCTCCTGGTGTATTTACCAGAATCATAAGCATTATGGTGAGTCCTCTTAAAAAATCAACAGATTGTACCCTTTGCTTTTTTATCATGAAACTAAATTTTTACCTAATCGTTTCCAAACTTTTGCAAGTAAAAAACCAGCTAATATTGATAACGTGGTTAGAATAATAGCCTGTGTTATATCTCCATAAATCCAACTTCCCATAGAAAACAGAACG